>DASXUF010000089.1 GCA_036504975.1 Candidatus Binatia bacterium
ACCGATCTCGCCCTGCTGACCGACCTGTACCAGCTCACGATGGCGCAGAGCTATTTTCAGAGCGGCAGGGTCGCGCCCTCGACCTTCAGCCTGTTCGTCCGCGACTATCCGCCCAACCGCGGTTACTTTGTCGCCGCGGGCCTCAAAGACGTGCTCGATTTTCTCGAAAGCTTCTCCTTCAGCCCCGCGGCGATCGACTATCTCCACTCGACGGGCATGTTCGCCGGCGATTTTCTCGACTATCTCCAGCGTCTCCGGTTCACCGGCGAAGTCTGGGCGGTTGCCGAGGGCCGGCTCTTTTTCAAGGATGAGCCGATCGTCGAGATCACCGCGCCGATCATCGAGGCGCAAATCGCCGAGACCTTCGTGATCAATCAGATCAATCTCCAATCGCTGATCGCGACCAAGGCGTCGCGCTGCATCCACGCCGCCGGCGGCCGGACCGTGGTGGATTTTTCCTTGCGCCGGACGCACGGAATCGACGCCGGCATCAAGGTCGCGCGAGCGAGCTACCTCGCCGGCTGCGCCGGCACCAGCAACGTCCTCGCGGGACGGAAGTACGGCATCCCCGTGGTCGGCACGATGGCCCATTCTTTTGTCTCGAGCTTCGAGCACGAGATCGACGCCTTTCGCGCCTTCGTCGGAAGCTTTCCCGACAATTCGATTTTGCTGATCGATACCTACGACACGATAGCGGGAGCCCAAAAAGCGGTCGAAGTCGCCCGCGAGATGGCCGCGCGCGGCCGGAAGCTCCGCGGCGTCCGCATCGACAGCGGCGATCTCGCCGCGCTGGCGCGCGCCGTCCGGAAAATCTTCGACGACGCCGGCTTCCGCGACGTGAAAATCATCGGCAGCGGCGGTTTGGACGAATACGACCTGGCTGAGTTCGCCAAGGCCGACGTTCCCTATGACAGCTACGGCGTCGGAACGAAGATGGGCGTCTCCGCCGACGCGCCGTGGCTGGACATGGCCTATAAATTGGTGGAACAGAACGGCAGGCCGGTGCTGAAGCTCAGCTCCGGCAAAGCCTACTGGCCGGGTCCGAAACAGATCTTCCGTGTGGTCGACGGGCAGCGAAGATTAAAAAAGGACGTGATTGCTCTTCGCTCCGAGAAACTTCCCGGCGCCGAGCCGCTGCTCAAAAAAGTGATGGTAAACGGCAAGACTCAAGGAACCTATCCGTCGCTCAAAGAAATCCGCGAGCGTTTTCTCGCCGAGTTCGAGCTGCTCGACGAAACAACCAAAGCGATTCGAGATCCGGAGCCGTATCCCGTGGAAATCAGCCCGCGGCTCAAGCAGCTCAACGAGGAAATCTCCCGCCAGGTGACCGAAGCCGAGCTGGAACCCGCCATTCGAACACGACGCGCCGCAGGAAAAAATTAGGCCGAATTATTTCCCTCTCAGCTCTCAACCGCGGGCGTGTCTAAGCGCGCTACGGCTTGTTTTTTTGAGACCGTCATAGTACTCCGACCGAGGTGGCTAAAGAGAAAAGCGACAAAGAACCCCGGGCATTACTCGCAGGCGCGCTCGACGCGGTGGAGCGGTGGGGGAACCGGCTGCCCGACCCGCTGACGCTCTTCGCTCTCTTTGCTGTCGCCGTTCTCATCCTATCGTGGATCGCCTCAACACTCGGCGCCGCCGCCGCGCATCCGGCGACCGGCAAGACGGTTGCGGCCGTCAACCTTCTCGACCGCCAGGGCCTTCAGAACATCTTCACCAAAGCGGTGACGAATTTTACGAGCTTCGCGCCCCTCGGCACGGTACTCGTCGCCATGCTCGGCGTGGGACTTGCCGAACAGAGCGGGCTTTTCTCGGCGGCGTTGAAAGGGCTCGTGGCCGGCGTGCCGCCGTGGCTTTTGACGACTGCCTTGGTCTTCGCCGCCGTCAACGCCGATCTCGCCGTGGATGCAGGGTACGTGATCCTCATTCCGCTCGGCGCGCTTCTCTTCGCCAGCGTCGGGCGCCATCCGATCGCCGGGCTCGCCGCGGCCTTCGCCGGCGTCTCCGGAGGATTCAGCAGCAATATTTTTTTGACGCCGCTCGACCCTTTGCTCGCCGGCCTCACGCAAGAGGCCGCGCGCCTCTACGACCCCAAATATACCGTGCCGATAACCGCCAACTACTATTTCATGATCGCATCGGCATTCCTGCAAACCGTCGTCGGCGTTTGGGTCACGATCAAGATCGTCGAGCCCAGACTTGGGCCGTATTCAGGTGCGGTGAAAGAGTCTCTGACGACCCTGGGTCGCGAGGAAAAGCGGGGACTCCTGGCGGCCGGTCTTACATTGCTCGTCGAGACGATTGTTCTGCTCGCCCTCACGGTTCCAGCCGATGGTCTTTTGCGCGACGCCAAAGGCGGCCTCGAGCCGTTTTTCCAGGGACTGGTAGCGATCATGTCGCTCGGCTTTTTCTTTCCCGGAGTTGCCTACGGCCTCGCCGCGGGAACCATAAAGAGCGACCGCGACGCGACGAGAATGATCGGCGACACCATGGGCACGATGGGAAGCTACATCGCCCTCGCATTCGTGGCGAGCCAGTTCATCGCCTATTTCGGCTGGTCCAATTTAGGGCTGATCACCGCCATCGGCGGCGCGGGACTGCTCAAAGCCTCCGGCCTGACCGGGATCACACTGATCGTTCTGTTCGTTCTCGTCTGCGCGCTCATCGATCTCTTTCTCGCCAGCGCGTCGGCCAAGTGGGCCGTGATCGGTCCGATCTTCGTTCCGATGTTAATGATCTTGGGTTACTCACCCGAGCTGGCGCAAGGCGCCTACCGCATCGGCGATTCGTTCACCAATATCATTACGCCGCTCATGCCGTACATGCCGCTCATCATCACCTTCGCGCAAAAATACGAACCGAAGATCGGCCTGGGCAGCATCCTCGCGATGATGCTCCCCTATTCGATCGCGTTCGCCGTCAGTTGGACGCTGCTACTTGTCGTCTGGTTTTTGTTCGGCATCCCTCTTGGCCCCGGCGCTTCCCTGACTTATCCTCCTTCTTAGAACCGATATGAGCCGCCTGAAATCCCTCTTCATGCTTCGACGCGCTCAGCATGAACGGAAGGTCGTCACCGACTCCACGGTCTGGTCCGTTCGCCCCTTCGATGAACTCAGGGCAGGCCCTGAGCCAGTCGAAGGGCGATCGGAGGAATATTACTGAGGAAACCCCTATGCCATTTTCCAAACTCGGTCTCTCGCCGAAAGTCGTCGAAGGCGTTCTCGCCGCCGGCTATACCGATCCGACCCCGATCCAGCTCCGCGCGATTCCGATTGTGCTGTCGGGACGCGACCTCATCGGCTGCGCGCAAACGGGCACGGGCAAGACCGCAGCATTTGCGCTGCCGATCCTCTCGCGCCTGGCGCAGCCCGGCGCGCTCCGCGCGCTCGTGCTCGAGCCCACGCGCGAGCTCGCCGCGCAGGTCGAGACGGCGATTCGCGATTACGGCCGCTTCACCAACCTGCGCACCACGGTCGTCTTCGGCGGCACCGGCTACGGCAAGCAAGACGAAGCGCTCAGGAAAGGCGTAGACATTCTCGTCGCGACGCCGGGTCGTCTGCTCGATCAGATGCAACGCGGCATGGTGCGGCTCGACAAGATCGAAATTCTCGTTTTGGACGAAGCGGACCGCATGCTCGACATGGGCTTTATGCCCGACGTGCGCCGCATCGTCGAGCGCTGCCCGCGCGCGCGCCAGACGATGCTGTTCTCCGCGACCATCCCGCCCGAGATCGAGCAGCTCTGCAAATGGGCGCTCAAGAACCCCGAGACCGTCGAGATCGGCCAGCGCCGCGCGCCCGCCGAGACCGTAACGCACGCGTTCTATCCCGTGGCGAGCGACCAGAAACAGGAATTGTTGGAAGAGCTATTAAAGCGCACCGAGTACGATCAGGTGCTGATCTTCTGTCGCACCAAGCACGGCGCCGACCGCGTCGCGCGCAAGCTGCATCAGGAAGGCCACGCCGTCGCCGTGCTCCACTCGAACCGCACCCAGCGCGAGCGCGAGCAGGCGTTGAACGGCTTCCGCAACGGCCGCTACGAAGTCATGGTCGCCACCGACATCGCCGCGCGCGGCCTCGACGTCGAGCAGATCAGCCACGTGATCAACTTCGACGTGCCGCATCATCCCGAGGACTACGTCCACCGCATCGGCCGCACCGGCCGCGCGCTCGCCGCCGGCGACGCCTTCACCATCGTGATCGCCGAGGACCTGCCGGAGATCGCCGCGATCGAGCGCTTCATCGGCCAGACGATTCCGCGCATCAAGCTGGAAGGCTTCCCCTACAAATACACGCGCCTGCTTGAAAAAGCGCCGCCGCCTCCGTTCGGCGCGCGCGGACGTCGGAAAAGCCGGTGGTGAGATTGAGCCGCGCCTAGAGGGGTCGGGCTGTATCGCTCCACTGCATTGTGATAACCTGCGTGGTAATGGAAAAATTCGACAGACATACCCTTGATCTCATCGCGCGGGCGGTCGTATCCGGCCGTCGTGGCCACGGAAAAAGATTGGATCGGGTCGCCGACGCGATCGCAGGACTCCTAAAAAACCGCTTGGCGGCCAGCGAGGCTCCTGGGGTCGCGCGCGCGCGCAGCAGCCATAAATCCGACAAATCACGACTGGACCGTGAAATATTAAACTCTCTTCTCCGTCGCATCGAGAAACACCTGGCCTCACGGGTGCTGACGCAAAGCGTAAATGGCCGCTCTCAGACGCGTTGACCTTAACAGGTTTTTCTCGTCCTTGGCCCGCCATCTTCCTTCTGCCGCAAAATTAACTTTGACGGGCGGCGGCGAGGCCATGCTGCTTGGAGGAAGCCGACCGACTGGCGACCTCGACTTCAGCTTGGTCATGTCGGCCGGCGATCCCGCTCTCTTTTCCGAAGTTGAAGCTGCCGTGGCGATGGCATCGCGAGAAGCTGGAGTGGCGGTTCAATACTCCACAGATATCGACCGCTGGTCGCAGGTGGCGATCCCAAAGGCAAAAACGAAAACGCGCTTCTACAAACGTTTTAGTTTGCTTTCCGTTCATCTCCTCGATCCAAAATGTTGGGCCGTCTACAAGCTGGGGCGTTATCTGGATTCAGACGTCGAGGACCTGGTGACCGTGCTAAAGCGGCAGAAAATATCTTGGTCTGGTTTGGCGCGGCTGTGTGGGGAGTGCCTTCGTTCAAGCCCGCGTTCGACTCAACTCTACCTCTTCCGCAGGCAAGTCGAGCATTTCTTCCAACAACATGGCCGAAAAGTGTGGGGGAAGAGTTTTGAAAGTGAAAGAGCCGTCGCGGTTTTCCACCGAGCCGCCAAAATCCACTCATCGTGATCGCCGAGGACCTGCCGCAATCAAGTTACTGAAGACCGAGCAGAGTGATTCATGAGTCCGATCATCATCGAAACTCTAAGACAAGCAAAACGACTGATCGTCATCGTCGTCGGCTTCACGGTTCTTCTCGGCGGAGTCGCCATGCTGGTCTTGCCCGGCCCCGCCATTCTCGTCATTCCCCTCGGCCTGGCCATTCTCGCAACCGAACTCGTCTGGGCCCGCCGGCTGCTCAACAGAGTAAAAAGCAAAATCCAGAATATGCGACAGTGAGGAGTTTTTTGCGATGTAATGATCACTGACCGAGCCTCTTGAGCTCGGCTCGCGCACCGCTCTTCGCGGTGAAGTTTGGAGGACAATCCTCTGCCGCGGCACGCAGCAACGGAACGGCTTCGGCGACTGCGCCTTTGAGAACTTTACCCTCGGCCGCGAAGAAGTTCGCTTCGCAGATCCGCTCGGATCTTTTTTTCGCGTCGACGTCTTCCGCCGCCGCATACATCGCCACCTCGTCAATCTTGCCAAGATAAAAGTTAATCACGGGGCCAGGCCAATTCTTTAGGTTGAGTCGTGGGGCGCGACTCTCCAGACCGGGTCGGCCATTTTGTCCGGCCCGCGTTTCGGCAAGATAAAGCCAAACCGCATGATACAGACTCGAAGGTTGAAGGTCGAAAGCTTTCGCGAGGTCAAGCACCGCTGCGTCAAAACGTCCTTGATAGAAGCGCGCGCGCCCGCGGTTGCCGAACGCAGCGGCGTAATTCGGATCCAGACGAACGGCGGCGTCGTAGTCCTGGATGGCCCGGTCATAGTCGCCTCGACTGCGAAAAATGTTTCCCCGATTGCTAAAGGCCAGGGCGTAGTCGGGCTTTAACTGGATCGCCTGGTCATAGTCCGCCATCGCCCGCTCGTCATCGCCCTTGTCCCGATAAGCGATACCGCGATTGTTGAACGTCATGGCGTCGGCAGGATTCGACCGGATCGCCTCGTCATAGTCCTTTATCGCGCGGTTATAGTCCTTCTTCGCGCGATAGATGTTGCCGCGGTTGTAGAGAGCAGCCGCATACTTCGGGTTTATACGGATGGCCATTTCATAGTCCTGCAATGCACGCTCATCATCTTTTTTCGCCGAGTAAGCGCGGGCGCGGTTAAAGTAGGCGGTCGAATAGTTGGAATCGTAAGCAATGGCGCGATCGTAATCCGCTATCGCGAGATCCGATTGTTTCTTGTCGAGGTAGGCGTTGCCGCGATTGTTGAAAGCAAAAACGTGGGTCGGATTGAGCCGTAACGCTTCATTGTAGTCCTGAATCGCGCGGTCGTAATCCTTCTTGTCGGCGTAGGCAAGACCACGGCTGTTGAACGCGTCCGCATAGTTGGAATTCGAGCGGATCGCCTCGGCAAAGTCCTGGATGGCGCGGTCGTATTCTTTTTTCCTTCGATAACCGAGCCCGCGGTTGTAGAAGTCCTGTGCCGTCTTCGGCTGTGCGAGATGATCCCGAATATTGTAGTCGGCGAGCTCGAACGTATTGGCAGTGCTTTCGGCTTTTGTCTTGATGACATTTTTAACCCGCGGCGCATACCACAAGATCCATTCACCGCAAATTTTATCCCGCCCCGCTCTACCGATCACATTACATTCGCAGCGGCATTCAAAGGCCTCGAAGCTGCCGGCCGCCACGGTGACGGTTTTAAAGGCGGTTGCCTCGCATGCTATTTCTACAGTCGCGCGGGTCGCCTTACTGGTCTGCGGTTGGCCCTCATACAAAGCGCCGCTCCTGTACTTCCAGATTCCACCCACGCGCAGAGGAAATTCCACGTTCAACATGATATTCCCGCTTTCGACCCTAAAGCGGTCGCCGCCGGGCTTTACGTAAATCCAGTAGTCGCCGGATTCATGGCTCGGACGTTCGGCTACCGGTCCCTGGTAATTTCCCGTGAGTTTCTCAGGCGATGCGGTCGGGGCGCCGCCGTAAGCGACGGCACCGAGGAAAAGCGACATTGAGACGCCCATGAACAAAGGGAAAGCTCCTCTGTTGCGCATGTCGGCCTCCAATGAAGACTTTGTCATTGCGGTGGCTGCTTATGGGCGGAGTCATACAACAACTATGGATAAAATGCCACAGCAAAGAGAGCCGGGCTGAATCAGCATCACAGTTCCAACTTATTCAGCCTCAGTGCGTTGGTGATGACCGAAACCGAGCTGAAGGTCATGGCGGCGCTGGCGATGACGGGGCTTAAGAGGATGCCGAAGAAAGGATAGAGCGCTCCGCAGTTACGATAGTGCAGCGCCCCTTTAGGCGCTCGTCTACAGCAGCCGAGCCAGAACTTCGGCGGGAATCTTCTGGCGGAGATGAGGGTGGGCTTCAAGAAACCGCGAAATATCGGCCAGGTCCTTCTGTCGCTTGCTGGACCGACGGGCGGGATCGAGCACTGCCCAGACTTTCCCTTGAAGAACATCCTCAAGGCTGGCGACGGGCAAGCGCAGTCCAAGAACATTGCGCACTGCGGCGCGCTCTAGAAACGCCTCATGCCGCGGATCAGTCTGAATCTGGACCCGCAGATCGGAGCCAGAGGCAGAGACTTTAAGACTATGAGCGAACCGTTCAACGTTGAACTCCTTATCCAGCAACCGCTCGGCCTTCGGGAGTTGATCCACAGCAATGACCATATCGAGATCAAGGCTTACAACCGGTTCTGCGTACGCGTTGACGCCTTGTCCGCCGAGCACGCAATAACGAATGCTGCGCTGGGTCAGCAGCTCGATCACCCGGCTCAAAAAGTCCGTTTGGTCAGCCACCACAACTTTCCAGAAAGCTTGTGCCCGCATAACGCAACTCGTTCGTACGAACAGGGAGGGTGGCTTATCAGGCCGCAGTCCGGGGGGTTGTTCCTCGTTTGCGGAGAGCACGCTCTTTAGCCAGCATCTCGCGTAGCCACTTATTGGCTATCACCTCCGGGCTTACTCCCCGGGATTTGGCAGCCGCGTGTAATTCTCGGGCGAGTGCAGGCTCAATAGAAAAAAGATGGCGCTTGCGCTTGAGTCGAAACGACATCTCCACTTCCTCGGTTTGATCCCAGTAGTTTCCCAGGTCGTGGGCGTCCCAGAATTCTCCGGCCTGTTCGAGCGTCCGAAAGCGCTTGGGGATCGGTCCTTTCTTATTTTTTTCCATATTGTCGTCGCTCCCTGGGCTTCATATCGCGCGCGCTAACAACGAGTGCGCGTCCGGAGGTCTTGAGAACAAAGAAAACTGCGAGATATCTCCCTCCTGTTGTCTTTCCCATTGCGGAGTATACATCTTCCCCAGCCACGTTTCCACGCGCAACCCTCCTGACACGTGGTCGCCCTGAGAAAACCTCTTCAACTTCCTCGATGCGGACGTGGTGCTTTCGCCAAAGCTTTTCAACGAACACATCGAGCTATATGATCTCACGAACTTCCACTTAGCTACCAGATCTCTGCGGAAAACCGTTCACGCTTTGACTCTAAAGCTCCAGCTTGTTCAACCTCAGTGCATTGCTGATGACGGAAACCGAGCTGAAGGTCATGGCGGCGCTGGCGATGACGGGGCTCAAGAGCAATCCAAAAAATGGATACAGCGCTCCGGCGGCGATCGGCACGCCCAAGATATTGTAGATAAAAGCGAAGAAAAGATTCTGGCGGATGTTGCGCATCGTGGCGCGGCTCAAGCGCCGCGCTTTGGCGATCCCGCGCAGGTCGCCCTTGACCAACGTAATCGCCGCGCTCTCGATCGCCACGTCGGTCCCCGTTCCCATGGCGATGCCGACTTGCGCTTGCGCCAGCGCCGGCGCGTCGTTGATGCCGTCGCCCGCCATGGCGACCATCCGTCCCTCGGCTTGCAGGCGCTTCACCACTGCTAATTTTTGCTCCGGCAATACCTCGGCCTCAAATTCGTCGATGCCGAGCTTCTTGGCGACCGCCTGGGCGGTGGTCCGGTTGTCGCCGGTCAGCATGACGATCTTAACGCCGTCCACGTGCAGCATCCGAATCGCCTCCGGAGTGCTCCGCTTGACCGGATCCGCCACGCCGAGCAAACCTGCGACGGTGTTTTCAATGACGACAAACATCACGGTCTGTCCGTCCTGTCTAAGCTTCTCCGCAAGATCGCTCCACTCTCCCGCCCTGATATCCAGAATATCGAGCAGCTTTTTGTTGCCGAGCGCGACTGTTTTACCATCCACTAACCCGACGATTCCTCTTCCGGTCAGAGATTTAAACTGAGACGCGGCGGAGAATGTCACTCCTCTCTCCTCGGCGGCCGATACGATCGCGCCCGCCAAAGGATGCTCGCTGTTGCGCTCCAGGCTCGCCGCCAACCGAAGGACCTCCAACTCATCGCCGTTTTCGAGAGTGACGATGGACGTGACCCGCGGCCTGCCTTCCGTCAGCGTTCCCGTCTTGTCCACGACCAGCGTGTCCACCTTCTGCATGACTTCGAGGGCTTCGGCATTTTTGATCAGGACTCCGGCGCCAGCGCCTCGCCCGATACCGACCATGATCGACATCGGCGTGGCTAAACCAAGAGCGCACGGGCACGCGATGATCAACACCGCGACGGCGTTGACGAGGGCGTACGTCATCCGCGGCTCCGGACCGACGATGCTCCAGACGATGAACGTGACGATCGCGATGAAGACCACCGCCGGAACAAAGTAACCGGCAACGACATCCGCTAGTTTTTGAATCGGCGCGCGGCTACGCTGAGCTTCGCTCACCATGCGCACGATCTGCGCGAGCAGCGTTTCGCTCCCGACGCGCTCCGCCCGCATCACGAAGCTGCCGGTGCCGTTCACCGTGCCGCCGGTGACCTTGCTGCCCGCGGTCTTTTCCATCGGAATCGGCTCGCCGGTAACCATCGACTCATCGACGGAAGTCGCGCCTTCCAGGACGACGCCATCGACGGGAATTTTTTCTCCGGGGCGTACTCTCAGGCGATCTCCGGGACGAATGCGGTCCAGCGGGACGTCTATTTCGCGACCGTCGTCATGAATCAAGCGCGCGGTCTTGGGAGCGAGTCCCAGCAGCGCTTTGATGGCGCTGCTCGTCCGGCTGCGCGCGCGGAGTTCGAGCACTTGACCGAGCAGCACCAAAGTCGTGATGACCGCGGCGGCGTCGAAGTAGACACCGACTTCGCCATTGTGCATGCGGAACGATTCCGGGAACAAATTCGGAAAAATCGTCGCAACGACACTGTAGACGTACGCGGCGCCGACGCCGATGGCGATGAGCGTAAACATGTTCGGGCTGCGGTTCATGATCGAGGCCCAGCCGCGCTCGAAGAACGGCCGGCCGCACCAGAGAACGACCGGCGTTGCTAGGAAAAGCTGAATCCAATTGAGAAGCCCGATCGGCAACAGCCGCTCAACGGGTCGGCCAGGAATGAGGTCGGACATGGCCAAGAAAAATATCGGCGCGGTAAGAACCACGCCGATCCAGAACCGGCGCGTCATGTCGATGAGCTCGGGATTCGGCTGCTCTTCGAGCGTCACCGTTCTTGGTTCCAGCGCCATGCCGCAAATGGGACAAGAGCCAGGCTCCGGCCGGACGATTTCAGGATGCATCGGGCAGACGTATTCGGTGCGCGTCGCTGCCGGCGCAACGGTGAGCAGATCCAACGCCATGCCGCACTTCGGGCAAGCTCCCGGTTTCGCTTGCCGCACTTCGGGATCCATCGGGCACGTATACACCGCGCCCGGAGGAGTTTCTTTCACCGGTTCTAAGGGAAGCTCCGGCTGGGAGGAAAGATATTTTTCGGGATTTTTCTTGAACGTCTCGAGGCAATAAGGATGGCAGAAGTAATACGTCTTGCCACTGTGCTCGGTCTTTGCCGCGGCAGTCGCTTCATCCACCTCCATCTTACAAACCGGATCGACCGCCATAGGATTGTCTCCGCTTATCCTCCTCTACTACTGTACTTGGAAATTCACCCGCTTCAAAGATGAAATGCTACGCTTCGGTTTTTGCTCCGCGCTTTTTTGGCGGCGCAATTTACGCGTGATTTTGCGCGGGTTTCATCAAACGCGGAAAAAAGGACGGTGTGGAGGCCATGTACCGTCCGTATCGCTCACCGAACTCAGCAAGGACTTCACGCTCTTCTCTGCGGGCAAGACGAACGTACATCGTCACTAAGATCGGGAACATTATCAACGTAACCAGCGTCGGCCATTGGAAAAGAAATCCGAGCATGATGACAATAAAGCCGGCGTACTGCGGGTGGCGCATGTAAGCGTATGGCCCGGCGGTTGCTAATTTGTTCGCCTGCTGCGCTTCGTACAGCACCTTCCACGAGGCCGACAGCAGGATGAAGCCGCCGAAAATAAGAACGTTGCTCAAGATGTGGAGTGGATCGAAATGCGGATTGATTTTCCAGCCGAAAATCGTGTTCCACAGATGACCGGCGTCGTGCGAGAAAAAATCCACGCCCGGATAGCGGCTGACGAGCCAGCCGGACAGGAGATAGATCGTCAGCGGGAAGCCGTACATCTCGACGAACAGAGCGACGATGAACGCCGAGAAGGCGCCGAACGAGCGCCAATCCCGCTCCGTGCGGGGCTTCGTGAAGCTGAAAGCGAAGATGATGAAGACGAGCGAGTTGATCACGACCAAAGACCACAAACCGTATGCGGGTGATTCTTCCATTTCAGACCTCCTTCGGGTTGTCCCCAGGAGCCCTACTTGTGTTCCATATGGGTTTGGTCATCTTGCCCGCGGCCTCCATGCCTGCCGTGCATCAAGTAGTGCAGGAGCGGGCAAAGCAGCAGCAAGGCGTACGGCAAGATGCCCAGCAGATGCGCTCTATGTTCCGTCCAGAGAAAAAAAGCTACGATGGCAGGGAAGCCGAGACAGATAAGACCGCTTCTCGAAAGAACCCAGCCGCCCAGGCGCGAAATTTGTTCCGTAGGCATGATCTTCCCTCCTATTCTACGATCAACTTGCCTTTAAACATGCCCATCTGACACGCGAACTCATATTCGCCGGGATCCTTAGGCATAAATTCGACCGGAACCGTTTCACCTTCCGGGAGCCTGGCACTTTTGTTGAACGCTGGGAAAAGTACCATCTCGCTGCACGACACGGATTCCTGGCGGACAAAATTGAGCCGGACCGGTTTTCCATGCTCCACAACGATGACATCTGGAGTGTAGCCGCCTTTCACAAGAACCATTTGCTCTTGATAGCCGGCGCTCGTGAGAGCCGCTTTCACGCCTTTTGTCTTCACGAGCCAGAAAAACCAGACGATAAAACCGATCAGCCCGAGCCCGGCGATGTCAACAATAACCCTGTCCCAAGTCATGACGCCCTCCATCGTTTGAGCCTGTTCGCGTTGCCGATCACAGTGACGGAGCTGAACGACATGGCAATCGCCGCGAGGAGCGGAGAAAGAAGCAGGCCGAAGAACGGATACAAGACGCCAAGCGCGATCGGCAAGCCGAGCACGTTGTAGACGAAGGCGCCGAAGAGGTTCTGGTAGACGTTGCGCATCGTTGCTCGGCTGATCTGAATCGCCATAACGACCCCGCGAAGACTGCCTTTGATTAGAGTTATGTCGGAAGCGGCGATCGCTACGTCGGTTCCCGTCCCAATTGCCAATCCAACATCGGCCTGCGCCAGCGCGGGCGCGTCATTGATGCCATCTCCGACCATCGCGACTTTCTTTCCTTCAAGTTGCAGCTTCTGCACGTTGAAAGCCTTGTCTTGAGGGAGGACCTCCGCCAAAACCCTTTCAATTCCCACCTGCCTGCCGATGGCTTTTCCCGTTCTTTCGTTGTCCCCCGTCATCATGACCACTTCCAGCCCCATCGCCTTCAGGCTTTGGATCGCTTGCTTCGAATCCTGTTTGACAGTGTCGGCGACGGCTACGACTCCGGCGGCTCTTCCATCGACGGCTACGTACATCGGCGTCTTTCCATCATCGGCCAGGTTCACGGCGGTTGCTTCGAGTCCGTCAAGCTGAACCTTGCGGTCTCGCATGAGCTTGACATTGCCGACGAGCAAGCTGCGGCCTTCGATGCGAGACTCGATTCCATGTCCGGGGATGGCGTTGAAGCTCTCGGCGTCTGAAAGAGTGAGACCGCGACCGGCCGCGCCTTCGACGATAGCGGACGCGAGCGGATGCTCGGAGGATTTCTCAACCCCTGCGGCGAGGCGCAGCACCAGAGTCTCATCAAATCCGGGCATCACGACAACATCGGTAACGACCGGCTTCCCGTGTGTGATCGTGCCCGTTTTGTCCAGGATGACGGTCTCAAGGCCCTGCGCAGTCTGGAGAGCCTCGCCGCCGCGGATGAGAATGCCGTTCAGCGCCCCAAGTCCAACGCCGGTTGTCAGCGACATCGGAGTCGCCATGCCGAGGGCGCACGGGCAGGCAATAATGAGCGTCGTAACAGCTACGATGAGAGCGAATGCAAGGCGGGGCTCGGGACCGAACGTGTACCAGGCCATGAAGCCGAGAATCGCCAGAATCGCAACCGACGGAGTGAAATACCCGGACACGACGTCGACAATTCTTTGGACCGGAACTTTCGATCCTTGCGCGTCCTGAACCATGCGGATGATATTGGCGAGCGCCGTGTCTTTGCCGACCTTTGTCGCGCGAAATTTGAACGCGCCGGTCTTGTTGATCGTGGCGCCGATCACTTCGTCAGGGATCTTCTTTTCGACAGGCAGCGATTCGCCCGTTACCATCGATTCATCCACAGCGGAAGCGCCTTCGACGATTTCGCCGTCCACGGGGATCTTTTCTCCCGGCCGGACAACGACGACATCCCCGACCAGGACCTCTTCCACCGGTATATCTACCTCTTTTCCGTCTCTCACCACCCGGGCGGTCTTGGCCTGAAGGCCGATAAGTTTTTTAATTGCTTCGGAGGTTCTTCCTTTAGCTTTCAGCTCCATCCCGAGGCCCAGATCGACAAGAGCGATAACAACCACGGTAACGTCATAGTAAACGTCCGTGAGAACGCCGGACGGAAAAATCTGCGGCAAGAGCAGCGCAACAGTGGAGTAAATCCACGCCACACCCGTGCCGAGCGCAATCAGCGTGTGCATGTTGGCAGAGCGATGTTTGAGCGCTTGCCAGGCGCCGGTGAAAAAATGCCAACCGCTATAACTGATCACGGCAAGCGCAGCGACTCCCATTCCCGCCCACACATACCAGAGACTATGGCTCTCGCGCGGAAACCAGTCGCGAAGGACGGGAAACAACCACGGGTAGCTCATAATCATCGTGAAGGTTCCGACCACGGCGCCGAACCACCATTTTCGCATGAGGCTGCGGTACTCGCGCTCACGCTCTTCGGCTTCCTCATCTTTTCCTTCCTGACCGGACGGTGCCCGCGAATGCACCGTTTTGTATTCTGCCGAGCTACTAGGTGAAGAGTTGTACATTGTTAGCTTTCGCCATTCCTCTCGTCACTTGACGGTTGAACAAAATTTAGCTCTCTACGTAGTTTTCCGGCTCTTTCTCGAACCGCACCTTGCATGAATTACTGCAAAAATAGTAAGTCTTGCCCTTGTAAACGGCAGTGCCTGCCGCTTCCTTCTCATTTACATTCATTCCGCAGACAAGATCTTTTGCCATAACGTTACCTCCTTTTATTTCTCACCGTTGGGCTGTATTGGGAGCATCTCGTTTCCGAAGTAATCCTAAAACTCTCCCATCGCAAAAGCAGGAGGGCTTCCGAAAATGCTCCGTGCGGTAGTAATGGATAAGCCGGTCGATCAATTTGGCCGGATCATCTTCGTACAAGACGCAAGCCCCCGTGTCTTTATTGCTGGCCCTGATAATGGTCTCCACAATTTCCGTGATCCCACCGGTGCCGGTCAGCACGCCGATCAGGCGGCCTTCGTCGTAAGCGATCGCCAGCTCGCCGAGCGTCCCGCTTCGCCCTCCTGCTATGACGATTATGTCGCATGAGCGAATGTTGGTGATCTCCCGGCCCATAAGGCCGCTGCCTGTATAGATGAGCAGATCGAATCCGTCCACGGGCGATCGGTACTTACTCCGGTGCTCGTCAATAGAGAGTCCCGGCGAAATGCCGACGACGAGTCCGCCTTTCGCCCTGGCGCCTTTGACCGCCTCGTATGGGAGTCCCGGACAACCCCCGGTGATAAGTATGGCGTCGCGCTCCGCGATGGCCTCGCCAAGGAGATACACCTTGCGGCGGACCGCATCGCTCACTTCGCCGCCGCTAGAACCCATGACGCCGATTGTGAGCTTCATGTAAACCTCGCCATGCTCTTCGCATCGTCAGATCGCGACCTGAGAAAGGAAACGCCCTCATTGTTCCATTGAAGCCCTGCTACTCCAGCTATCGTTATGAGAAGCCCGATGCCGTTGAGAGGACTGAGCGATTCACGAAAAAAAATCTCCGCCGACAGAACTCCGAAGAGCGGCGTCAGGAACGTGAAGGCCGTCAATCTGATCAGTTCCTGCCGTTGAACCAGAAAAAACCATAGCAACGAGGAACCGGCCGAGCCGACCAGCCCGGAAAAAAGAAGGCCGGAGATGAAACTCGGCGTCCATGTAGTTTCCCGAACGTCTTCCGCCATCAGCGCTGCCAGCAAGAGCGGTAGAGAGCCGAGGAGATATTGCCAGGCGGTAACTGCTAGGAAATCGACTCGACGTCCGATGTGTTTGAGAATAAGAGTTCCCGCTGCAAGGCCGGTGGATGCCAGAAGCGCGAATAGCGAACCGTTCAGGGTTCCGAGAGAGACACTACCGGGAGCTACGGTCAGAATCACCCCTATAAACCCAAAGCTCAGCGCCGCGAGCTTTTTCCAGTTCAGCGTTTCAGCAAACAATAAAACGGCGAAAGGAGCGACGATAAGAGCTTGAACATTTGCAAGCACGGAAGGAATCGCGGAACCCGCCGGACCGACACTGATATACATCGCCCCCAGCCCCAGCGTGACGTTGCCGAGCGCGAGGAGGATGATCCAACCCCAAGTATCGGCCGGAACTTTCAGGCGACCCATTAACGCCGAGACCAATACAAGCGGCAGGCCGGCGACCAGACCTCGCGCGGCGGCGGAAAAAAGTGGCGGACTATTTCCTAGAGTGGCCTTGATAACCACGAAGCAAACGCCCCATACCATGACCACGACGACTGCGAGAATGTTTTGTAATGAGATTAAAGAGCCGGATCTCGAGGAAGTGTTATTCTTCATGACGCTGGGTTCACTCCCGATGTTCGCTGCGTTAGGTCCCGTTTAGCGACCAGTGCAAAGTGTCTCATCGCGTCTTTGGCCATGCGTTGAGTACACCATCTCGCATAGTATCGCCCGAGCATATACCCGAGCCAACGAGCCGGCGGCGCTTCCGGCAGCGCGTAGTCGATAAAAACGCGAAGCGCTGAGTCATTTCCCTGAGTTGTTATCTCAAACCCCATTCGATAATGGCCGATCACCAGAAGTTTCGGCGCGCCGATCGTTTCCCAGACTTTGCGATAGGGCGGATTCCGCTCGGTCACGACCTCGTCGAGCGACAATTCGATACCGAAGACTCTCCCGGCCAATCGAATGCGCGATCCGATCCGCTGTCCGCGGCCGTCGTCAAATTCGATCTGCATCCGTCCGCGGCCCATCATCCAAGAGGAGCGGGTCATGTGCGAGGACAGGCGCGCGTGATCGTCGAGGAAGGCGAAGAGTTTCTCCGCAAGCGCTCGAACACGCGCGCTGGTCGCATGGTGATGGGGCAGCGTCGGCATACGAATTCCGTCTCACTTGGAAATCATAGAATTATAGATCCCGGCGGCGACGGCGGCCATCAGAGCCGTCCAGATACCGATCGCGAGGACGCCGGCGAAGTAATTCGCCCACGTTACCGGCCGGGTCAGTCCAGAGAGATCGATATGCAACAGATAGCCAATAAACGCCGCGGTCGCTTCCGGCGCGACGGCGACAAAGAACGCGCAAATCGTGAACGCCGCCGCTACGGCGATTCCGACTGCAAATCCAAACGGCCAAACGTTGAGTTTCATAAGTCACCTCCCATGCACAATCGCTCTCAGGAGACTCGCTTTGTGCATCCTGTGATACATCAACCGGCAATCCATACCTTGGTTACGCTCTTGCCGCCGCGCTTTCCCGCGAGCGCGCCTTGTTGATCACCACCTGATCTCCTCGGACATTGACCTCGTATGGCTCCAACGGTCTTGGAGGCGGCCCGCCGATATTTTTGCCGTTTAAATCATAATGACCGTTATGACAGGCGCACCAGATATGTTGCAGGTCGGGCCGGTACTGCACGACGCAAGCAAGATGAGTGCAAATAGCGGTAAAAGCCCGCAGGTCTCCGTCCGGAGTCCGGACCACGATTCCCGGTTGGCTTCCGAACTTAAAGATCTGCCCTGAGTTTGGCTTTACCTCTTGCGCCTTCACGGGAAGAGTCACGGTCAGAGCCGTGGACTCCTCGACTCTCGGAGGGATCAGGTAGCGGGAAACGGGATAGAACACGGAAAGGAAAAATCCTCCCGCAGTCGTCCCGAGAAACCAGTCCAGAAATTTTCTGCGGCTTATCTTCATGATTCTTCTCCCTTGAGCGACCGCAGAGCCTCCTCCAAAGCATCCTGGCCGTCGCTTCGACCTTCTTTCAATTATCCGCCAAGGTCCTTCCTCTTCGCCTCAAATTCTTCTTTATTGATCTCGCCACGCGCATATCGTTGGCGCAGGATTTCGAGCGCCGAGTCAGAACGCGATTCCTTGCCCTGACCCAGGAGCCAGCGGATGCCGATTACAAGGCCTACGATCACCAAAACCCAGAATAGAAGCATCAATAACATCATGCCGAATCCCCAGGCGCCCCACCACATAGGATGCATACCCCATCCCCACTCGTAGGAACGCTCCTGGGCCAATGCCGCCATCGGGATCAACCAACCGGTCAGCACGCCTATCAACGGCTTCGCCAGTCGTTCCATAATATTCCCCCTTGCTCTCGATGTAATTTGCTTAACCCCACCTACACCATCCCATAAAGCTTTGAGATCGGTTTCGAACCAAGCGTCTCTGAACCAACCTCTACTGCGTCTTCTTCGTTCCCACCTTCATCCGCTCCGACATCTGCTTCATCATTCCCGACATGTCGCCCATCATCTTCGACATGTTCTCCATCTCTTCCGGCGTCATCTTGCCGCTTCCCATCATTTGTCCCATGTCGCCCATCATGCCGGACATCCCGCCCATCATTTTCCCCATGTTTTTCGTTTCCTCGCCCTTCATCATGCCTTTGCCTTTCATCATCCCGCCCATCCCCTTCCGCATCTCTCCCATCTTTCCCTGCATCTCCTTCATTTGTCCCATCATCATCCCTCCGCCTTTCATCTCCTCGCCTTTCATAGGCATCCCTTCTTTCATGGGCATGTCCTTTTTTTCCTGGGCCAGCACTGGCAGAGAGCCGACGGCTCCCGCTAAAATGATCGGTAAAATAAACTTCTTCATGATCCCCTCCTTTTGGGTTTTTGTTGGTAGCACAGTCATTCCTTTACCGCTTAAACCTATCCCCATCTCTTGTTGTAAAAATTGTAGATCGGCGTGAAGACCAGCCCCACATAAACGCCGTAAAGAAAACTTTCGATCAGTCCGATGAAGAAACTGCCGACGCTTAACCACTTGAACCCCGGAAGCGTAATCTCAAGGAACTGCACAAGATGCATACTTTCCGGCACGATCAGGCCGTAGAGCACACAGACAACAAAACTGAAGGTTGTAAATGTCGCCATCGTCCAGGTGACGACACGTATATTGAGCGGGTTCATTTTCGTCCTCCTTGAAGGAGCGCGATTTGCTGTTTCTGGCACACGGCGGATGTTTGGAGCCTCCACTCAATGTTGGTGTCCGCCGCCCTCTTCGGGCTTTTTCTTCTCATCCCCACCGCCGTGCCGACGCCCGCCGCCATGTCCCCCACAGCCCATTCCCGAAGAATGCATCCAGATAAAAAACACGAAGACGACGATCCAAAACCAGTTATTCTGCAAGAACTCTCCCATAACCGTTCTCCTTTCTTGCGTTGGTTTTTCTCAACCCATATCGAGAAAACGCAACTGCCCACCTAATCCCGGAGAGTTTACCCTTTCCCTCTTGCCATCATCTCCAGCCGGGCAATCCGCTCCTCCAGCGGTGGATGTGTGCTGAACAGATTCATCAGACCTCCGCCCGTCAAGGGACTCACAATAAACATGTGCGCGGTGGCAGGATTGGCCTCCATCGGAATCTTTTCTACTCCCCGTTTAAGTTTCTTGAGAGCACTGGCCAGACTTAAAGGATCATCAGAAATACTCGCCCCTGTTGCATCTGCCCCGTACTCGCGACTGCGAGAGATTGCTAATTGGACCAGCATAGCCGCCAGCGGCGCCAGGATAATCATAGCCAGGGCAACGATCGGATTGCCGCCCTCCCGGCGGTCACTACCTCTTCCTCCGAAAATCAACCCCCATTGCGCTATATAGGCGAGCATCGAAATTGCGCCGGCCATCGTCGCGGCGATGGTGCCGATAAGGATGTCGCGATTCTTGACATGGGAAAGTTCGTGAGCCAGGACTCCTCGCAGCTCGGACTCACTGAGAATATCCAAAATGCCTTCCGTGACGGCCACGGCAGCATGTTTCTCATCTCTGCCTGTGGCGAAGGCGTTCGGAGACTCCTGAGGAATCACGTAGACTTTCGGCATGGGCATATGAGCGCGCAACGTCAAGTCTTGAACGATGCGGTGGAGCTTCGGGGCCTCCTCCAGGCTAATTTCTTTCGCCCCATACATGCGCAGAACAATTTTATCACTGAACCAGTAACTCACCCCGTTCATGACCAGAGCAAAGAGAAAAGCCGTCACCATGCCGCTTTCTCCTCCTAATGCGCCGCCGGCCGTTACCAGAATCACAGTCAGAAGCGCCATTAAAAACGTCGTCTTAAGCGTGTTCATTCCCTCATCTCCTCTTTATTGAAGGTCCCAAAGAAAACTTCGCTCCTTGATTCCCGCGACATCTTTAATCACAAGCTCCAACCGCTTGGCCGGGGCCGAGACTTTGGGAAACACAACCGCAATTTCGCGGTGGTGACCGCTCCCCTTGTTCTCCACGCGGACCGGCTGGTAAGTTTTGCCCGTGTCGTCGCGCAGCAGGCTCAGCGTCTTTAGATCGTAAGCATCGAGGTTGACCGCGTGAGTGTCCAGGACCACTTCAAAGCGGGTTTCATCTGTATTCTGGGAATGAGGATACGTTACGTTTACGGTGACGCCTCCGCCGGAATTACTGCGCGTTATTCCGGCGGGCGCGGATTCCGACGCGCCGACAATTTCGGTGTACCCGAACAAAACGCTACTCAGGATAAATCCTGTCACCAAAACTTTGATGGCTTTCATAAAAGGGTTTCCTCCTTCATCTCTCCGTTACTCCCTGTTCTCCTGGGGTTCCGCCGACGTGGAAATTTCTTCTAGTCTTTTTCTTCCCCTAATGGTCACAAGATTCCTGACCTTAAGAATCGATTGCAGCTCAGGTCTTTCAACGACCTCCTTTTTCAAAAGGAGCTTTGCCAGTTCCTCCAGGGCCACGCGATAGGAGCCAAGAATCTCCGTCACCTTGATGTGCGCCTCCGACAAAATCTTCTTCACCTCCTCATCGACAATCCGCGCCGTATCGTCGCTGTACTCCTTTTGGCTCTGCATCGGTATGGGAAGGAACATCGGAGCCCTCGGACCTTCCAGAGAAACCAGACCCAACTTTTCGCTCATGCCGAACTGCGTGATCATGGTTCTGGCAATCTCGGTCGCCCGCTGGAGATCGTTCTGCGCGCCCGTGGAAACATCCCCGAAGATCATCTCCTCGGCGACTCTTCCGCCCAGAAGAATGTAGATCCGCGCCAGCAGCTCGGAGCGTTTCAGGATATAGCGGTCTTCGGTCGGTAACTGCTGCGTGTAGCCGAGGGCGGCTACCCCACGCGGAATAATCGAGATTTTCGATACCGGGTCCGAACCGGGAGTAAGCTCGGCAACCAAGGCATGGCCCGATTCATGGTAGGCGACCGTTTCCTTCTCTTTCGGGCTCATGACCCTGCTTTTCTTTTGCAACCCCGCTACGACCCGCTCAATCGCCTCATCGAAGTCGGCCATCTCCACCGCGTCTTTTCCCTGACGCGCGGCTAGAAGAGCGGCCTCGTTGACGATGTTGGCCAAATCGGCGCCGACAAATCCCGGCGTCTTGGCTGCTATGACGCTGAGATCGGCGCTCGAAGAGAGCTTGATCTTCTTTGCGTGGAGTTGAAGAATTTTCTCGCGCCCTTTAACGTCGGGACGATCGACCAGGACCTGACGATCGAATCTCCCCGGCCTCAGCAAGGCGGGATCTAAAATCTCGGGCCGGTTGGTTGCGGCCATGATGATGACTCCCTTATTGGGATCGAAGCCGTCCATCTCGGCCAGGAGCTGATTCAGAGTTTGTTCGCGTTCGTCGTTGCTGGAAAGGACATTCATGCCCCTGGCTTTGCCCAGAGCATCAAGCTCATCGATGAAGATAATGCTTGGAGAATGTTCCACAGCCTGAGAGAATAGATCTCTGACTCGCGCGGCTCCCACACCGACGAACATTTCAACAAAGTCGGACCCGGAGATACTGAAGAAGGCGACGTTGGCCTCACCCGCCACCGCCCGCGCAAGCAAAGTCTTTCCGGTGCCCGGAGGACCAAGGAGCAGCACGCCTTTCGGGATGTGACCGCCAAGCCGCTGGTATTTTTCCGGCGTCTTGAGAAACTCCACGACCTCGACAAGCTCTTCCTCCGCCTCATCGATGCCGGCCACGTCGGCGAAGGTCACGCCTGTTTTCTTTTCGATATAGACTTTCGCCTTGCTCTTGCCGATCTGCATCAATCCGCTCTGGGCGCCCATTTTTTTCATCAGAAAGCCCCACAACAGAAAAAACAGAGCCGTGGGAACTACCCAGGACAGGATCGTCGAGAGCCAGTTGTTAGATAGCTCCCCCTGAAACGGAATGCGGGCTTTTTCGAGCTCATCCGTCAAACCCGGATCTTCGACCCTGACGGTGTTAAACGGATGGGGCTTCTTTCCTTCCTTTACTTCCGGAGAGGCGTCTTTGAGTTTTTCTGCGGGAAAAACCTGCTTAACCCCCTCAGCCTTCACGGTCCCGCGAACGATTTTCTCTCCGATGGCTAGATTTTCGACCAGACCTTTCTGAACCAGATCTTTAAACTGACTGTATGTAATGGTCTGGGTGTGGGGCGTCGCGAAGTAATTTTGGACCATCATTATGATGAGAAAAGCTACCAAGAAGTATCCGACTGAAAACTGCTGTTGCTTCTTTTCCATGCCTTGACTCCCTTTCACGACTCTCTAGTGTGGCTGCACGGGATGTTGGCCGAAAGAGCCGCTGCCGGGCGCGCCCCCTGAAGATGGGTCCTTCGTCGCGCAGCGATACGCACGATCCACCGAATCCATGAGCTTCTGCATATTCTCCCCGGTGAAATTTGCGGGATTTTTCATTTGTTCTCCGTGCAAAGGCTTTGTCTCCTCCAACCAGCCCGCGGCGCAATCCAGCCTGCCTTCGAGGATTTTGATCCTGCGATACTCCACAACCGCCACAGTGCCGGCCACTGTGGTAATCACGATGAGAGAGATGACCTTCCAATTTTTTCGCAGCATAACCTTGCTTCCCCAACCGTTAGGCACACTGTCGGCGCACGTAGCCGCAAGCCGGACTGAAATAGCCGGCGATGAACGGTTAGTCGTTAGATGCGCAGGATGGAAAGAGCGAGGTAGATGGGTACAACGTCCGGGGATCTGTCGAAAATGCTTCTCCGCCAATGAACGCTTTTCTCGTCGCCTGCGGCAGATCGCATAACTGAAGAATCGGCGAAGTTAAGACGGATCTCTCCCGTTAAGTTGATGGAGCGAGACTGGGACGACGAGTCCATTGATTCTATAATGCAAGCCGGACCGGGACACTCAAGATTTGGCGATGAATGGTCTAATGCGAGGTCATGATAAGTCGTATGGCTCTCCACATCCGAAACGGCGCCCTGGTATGAATCATCTTCTTCATGAAGACACTGCAGCACCGCCCACGCCACGCTGTAATAGGCAAGCGTGAGCGAGAGAAGGGTTGCCGCAAATGTCTTGAAGAAACGAGCCGTCATATCCCGACAACTGAGCATGAATTATGCCACGGTTTTCGTAAGACTTTTCATAAGCCAGTCGCCCATTTTTTTGTCAGGATTGCGAATCGAGACGATGATCTTCGCAAGTTTAGGAAATACGTCTTTCTTCGTGACCGGAGTAGTAACTCGCAGGTCTTCTTCAAGTTAATCTGATTCGCCCCGGTTCTTGATACCAAAACAAGCTGATTCCGAGAATGACCGACGCCAGACTGATCCACTGGTACTCCGTCATGCCAAGACCCACTACGGGATTTGCACGCCAGAATTCGACGATAAACCGCATTGACCCCGCAAGAACTAGATAAAGGTAAAAGATTGTTCCCGGAGGGTGAGGTCTTTTTCTAAGAACCCAGAGGATCGAAAAAACGAACAGTGACTGAATCATCTCATAGAGTTGTGTCGGGTGTACGCGCACTCCCAGCGGATACGGCAGGCCGGTCAGCGGATCCGCCCATCCTGCCACTGCTTTGGGGAAGGCCATCCCCCAGGGCGCTCCGGTAACCTTGCCCCACGTCGCATCGCCGGCGAGAAAGCAACCGATACGTCCGATACCGTAACTCAGAGCAAGAGCCGGAGCCGCCATGTCTCCGGCGCGAGCTAGAGGCATTTTGTGTTTGCTGAAAAGCCAGGCCGCCGCCAGCCCCCCTCCAAGCAGACCCCCGTACCAGCTAAAACCAGCCCCGCTAAGCAGGAAATCAAACGGCGCGCGCGTGAAGCTCTCCCATTCTTCCAAGGTGAAGAGCAACCGGGCGCCAAGTAATCCCCCGATCGCACCGGCAATGACGACGCTGCCGGCAAGATCAGGATCATGGCCGTAGCGTTTCAGTTCGAGACGGAGAATCCACGCGCCTGCGAAAGCCGCGAGAGCCCAGAGAAGACCCAGGCTATAAATGGTCAGCGGGCCGATCTTGAAAAGAACAGGATACATAAAGATGATACGCTAGTGCCGCATCTGCTCACCCGATGTTTGTCCTTTGAGGGATGCTATGTAAGAGGCGAGGTCCGCCACCTGCTTAGCGGTGAACGTATCACTGTAATCCGGCATCTTGGACTTGCCGTCTTCTCCGAGATAGCTCAGCTCCTTGGCTTTCGGATCGATCGCTGCGTTCGGATTGATAATGGACTCGGCAAAGAACTCCGGCGGGTGCATTCCTGCCATCTGCGACAGCTCCGGGCCGACTCCTTTTTCTCCGTCTGCCACGCCTGGGAATTTTTCACCTTTGACTTCATGGCATTTGTAGCACTCCGCCTCGATAAAGAGCTTCCGCCCTTCGACCGGATCACCTTGCGGCAAAGTAAATTTCCAGTCGGATGTCATACCATGCATGTCCATCTTCTGGTTGGCCACCTCATCGTTTTTCTGACGCCTGGAACATGCGCCAGACAAAAGTCCTCCGATGATGACGGCAATTAAAAAGGTTGCGAAAAGAAACCGCCTCATCTCAACGACCTCCAATGCGCCTCAGTGGTGTGAAAATCGTATATGATGCCATTGATCCTTCACTTTCAGGCTCACGACCGCGGTGTCCCAATCACTTGCGCCTTTGATGGGCTCTCCTTTATATACCACTGCCTCTTTGGGGTCTTTCACCGCTTTCAATCCCCGGCTGTGCTGTTCTCCGTCATGTCCCTTTACGGTCAGCTTGGTTTCCAAATCAGTCCGCTCCAGGGGTTTCATGGCTTTATCGTAGAGGTAAAGCTTGGGCTGACCGGTCTTATCGATCAGGAACTCAACGTGCATCCCTTCCGCCTCTCGTACGATTCCACCGTGAGGTGTCTTATGGCCGTGCTCATCGGCGGTCTCGTCAGCATGCACTACGCCAAATAACACAATCAGAAATGACAGAAACGAAAAAACTACCATCTTGAAATACATGAACGTTAAACCTCCTTTTCCCCTCCTACTCTACTTTCTACGATTCCTTGGAACTCAGTCTAGTTTTCAAAGAGACGACGCTTTGAAGATCAAAAACCGACAGCATGCCATCACCTGCCCGACCCGTGGAGCCGCTTTTGACGATTTCATTCACCACGCTTTCCACTTGTTCGTTCTCGGCGATCACTTCGAGCTTATGGTGGCCGCCGTGAATCAACGGTTCGTATAGATGCCAATGCTCACCGTAGCCGCGCACGGGATACACGGTGCATCCACCGACGCCAGCCTTGTTCAGTTGGCGTGCGATCTGTTCGATCTTGTCCGACCGGACTACAGCCCATATCATCTTCATCGCTTTCTCCCCCTATTCTTGCGTGACACCCAAAATCTCTCCCCGCTCGATAGCAAGCTGCCGCGCAAAAACTTCTTCACTCTCCCAGCCGTATTTCAAGTAAAGAACAGGAACCACGATCATGTTCAAGAACGTAGAAGTGAAAAGTCCGCCTAAAATCACCTGAGCCATGGGCCGCTCCAACTCTTTACCGGCGATGTCACCGAAGAGAAGAGGCACAAGCCCCAGGGCTGCGGCGGCGGCAGTCATGAGAACCGGAGCAAGCCGTTCTTTGGATCCCTCCACGACCACTTCTTCTTTTGATTTTCCCTCGGCCCGAAGCTGCCGGTAGCGACTTACAAGGATAATGCCGTTTCTCGCAGCAATACCGAACACGCCTATAAAACCAATCATGGAAGGGACGCTCATGATCCTGTCTGTGAGAAAGATAGCTGCAACTCCACCGATGAGGGCAAGAGGGAGGTTAGCCATCACCAAGAACGAGGCCCGCGCGGAGTTGAAGGCTTTGAATAGCAGCACAAAAATAGCCACCAACGCTACCAGGCCGTAGGTTAGCAGAACCCGGGTAGCTTGCTGCTGGCTTTCAAATTGCCCGCCGTATTCCACGAAATACCCTGCGGGGAGATTGACCTGCTTCGCAATCTTCTCTTGAGCCTCGGCAATCACAGTCCCCAGATCACGACCAACTACATTGGCTTGAACCGCAATCCGCCTTTGGACCCGCTCGCGGTTGATCAAGTAGGGGCGGTTTTCAAGCGCTACTTCGGCCACCTGGCTGAGAGGAATTTTGAAGTCCTTATGGCCATCGATGAGCACTCCCCGCATGGCTTGCGTGTCTCGCCGGGAGGCCTCATCAAACCAGACAAACAGGTCGAAGCTCTTCTGTCCTTCAATGACTTTCGAAACGTGCTCTCCATTAAAAGCAATCTGAGCGACTTCCAATACATCTCCGGCATTCAGTCCGTGCCGCGCCGCATGTTCTCGATTTACGTTAATCCGGATTTCGGGAACTCGAATCTGCTGTTCAAGCTGGAGATCTTTAACTCCCTTGATCCCTGCCATGATTTGCTCCACTTGCTGCCCTTTTTCCAAGAGCCGGTCGAGATCGGTCCCGTAAATCTTGATGGCGATTTGCGCGCGAATGCCCGAGAGCACTTCATCCAAACGGTGAGCAATAAACTGCCCCAGGTTGGTTGCAACGCCTGGGATCTTCTCCAGATCTTCTCGGATGGCATGGATGAGTTCTTCCGGGTCCCTTTTCCCGTAGTTAAGTTGGATATCAAACTCTATGAAATTGGGCGGCATGGCGTCCTCGTCCAATTCCGCCCGGCCCACCCGTTGGGCAACAGACACAACCTCGGGATATTTCCGAAGCATTTCGGTGATTCGGTATCCCAGGCGCATCGACTCTGGGAGTGAAGTGCCGGGGAGACTGGTAACCGCCAAGATGAAATTCCCCTCGTGAAATTCCGGCAGGAAGGAGCGGCCGAGAAACGGAAACATAACGACGCTAATCGTCAGAAGAATAACCGAGACTACGATCACCAATCCTGAACGATCCAAGGCACGTCGAAGGAGACGCTCATAGGAGGCTTTAAGGTGGCGAATGGTAAAACTCTCCTGCTCATGCTCAAGTCCTTGTCTCCCTACGACTCTCGCCTTGATCAGCAAGAGAGAACAAAGCACCGGCGTCAGAGTCACAGCCACAACGAGGGAGGCAAAGAGAGAGGCGGTAAAGGCAAGGCCTAACGGAGTGAAGATTCGTCCCTCGACCCCGGTGAGAAGAAATATGGGACCAAACACAACAAGAATAATCCAGGTAGCATAGACAACGGAATCCCGGATCTCTCGGGAGGCGTGAAACACCACTTCAATGGCCGGGAGAGGATTTTCCTGTTGCCGGTTTTCCCGCAAGCGCCGGAAAATGTTCTCCACATAGATGATGGCATCATCGACGACCGCGCCTATGGCGATCGCCAGTCCACCCAAGGTCATGGAATTGATCCCTACGCCAAATGCCTTGAGGATGAGAATGCCCAGAAGCAGACTTAAGGGCATGGCAGTTAAGGTGATCAGTGAGGCTCGAACATTGAAGAGAAAAAAGACGACTACGATAGTGACAACTACGGCTCCCTCCAGCAGCGCGCGTCGAAGGTTCTGAATAGAAGACTCAATGAAGTTAGCCTGGCGGAATACCTGGGGATGCATCTCAACACCCTGAGGCAGGGTTTTCCGAATCTCTTCCAGCGCCTGTTCTACCTGATGCGTGACCGTAAGCGTGTCGGCACCAAAGAGCTTAGAGACCGTGGCAATAATCGCCGGCTTGCCCATGTAGGCGCTGTCCCCTCTTGGAAACTCCGGGCCAAAGCGAACCTCCGCTACTAGCTTCAATGGAATGGGAACACCTTCCCGTTCGGCAACAATCGTGTTTTTAAGGTCATCAAGCGAGGTTACTCTTCCGACGCCGGTGACCACATACTCCTGGCCGTGGACAACGTTGAAGCCGCCGGGCACATTTTTATTGGTCTCACGGAGCGCCTCTACGACATCCTTCACAGTAGTGTCGTATTGTAGGAGTTTTGGCGAGGAAAGGAGGACTTGATACTGCTTAGGTCCCGGCCCCATACAAACCACAGAGGCCACTCCGGGGATGGCCAAGAGGCGGTTCTGGATATCCCAGTCGCAAAGCGTCCTGAGATCTAAAAGGGAAACCTTGTCACTTTGAAGGGAGAATTTGACCAGCCAGCTCACGGCGGAGGTGATGGGAAGCATGACCGGCGCTTCGGTCCCGGGAGGGAACTGCTCGCGCGCCTCCTGGAGTCGTTCGTTGACAAGCTGCCGTGCCGTATAGATATCGGTTCCCCACTTGAAGACCACGATGACGGTAGACAGCCCCGCCGAGGATTTGGAACGGACCACATCCACTCCCGGCGTCCCATTCACTACGGCCTCGATGCGAAAGGTGATCAGCGTCTCCACATTCTCCGGTGAAAGGCTAGGCGCCTCAGTCTGAATCACCACTTGTGGCGGGGCGAATTCCGGCAGGACATCCAGGGTTATCTGCCAAACCGCGAAGATTCCCACCACGAGAACAATCACAAACGCCACCACCGTGAGTAAACGGTTACGGAGGGACCACTTCGTTATCCAATCGAACATTTTTTGCTCCTTCTAGTGCGCGTGGCCGCCCAACGCCGCCCCGCCTTGCCGCGCCATCAGCGATTTGGTGTAAATTTGCTGCTTTCCGTCTGTCACTACTTGGTCGCCGGGGAGCAGGCCTTTTTTTACCTCCGCATAGCGGTCATCTCGTGTCCCTAGAACGAGCTCCACACGCTGGAAAGAGCCCTTGTCCTCGACAAAAACAAAATTCTGTCCTTCTGTCGTGATGAGCGCCTCCAACGGAATGGCAAGCACTTCCTGCCCTCCTCCTACGACAACATCCATCTCGGCAAATAGATTGGGCTTTAGTTTTCCTTCGCGATTTGGAACCTCGGCCCACAGACGAAGCACGCGCTTTTGCGGATCGATGGTGGGACTGAAGCGGGCTATTTTCCCCGCAAAGAGGTCTTTCGGATACGAACCAAGGCGAATGCGAACCGTCTGTCCGATTTTTAGCCGTGGCAATGCCTCATCAAAGGCACTGCCCTCGATAAAGACAGTCGAGGGATCAACAATTTTAAAGATCACCTTATTGGGTTCGACTGTCTCCCCTAGAACGACATTCCGTTCCTCCACAATGCCGCCGATAGGAGACAGGACAGCAAACGTAGAGATACTTTTCTCTCCGCGAGCCTTTTTTACGGCACTTTCTGGAAGGCCTAAGAGAACGAGTTGCTGGGTCAGCCCTTCGATCTCGTTGAGAACAGCTTGATACTGGTTTTGAGCGGCGATGAGTTCCTTTTGGGCGGCGATCTTGCTTTCGACCAGGCGCTCGATACGACTAAGTTCCGCCTTCGCCAGGGTGAGTTTATTCTCAGCCTGGATAAGCTCCACCTGGAGTTTCTGAATCTCGGCGCTCTGGACCTCCGCTAAACGTTGACCTTTCGAGACCCCGTCACCCACCTTGGCTGAGAGGCTCGCTATTTTGCCTGAGACCCTGCTGCTTACCTGCGCCTCTCTATCGGGATGTGCCTTGACGACCCCTGCCACCCGAATAACGCTCTCTACCCGGCGAAGATCGGCGGCAACTGTCTTCAAGCCGATATTGCGCATCTCCTCAGGACCGAGCTTCAAACCCTGTGCCTCTTGCTTCCCCTCCGCGTGCTCGTCGGCTTTGCCCTCTTCGTGGGTATGCGAAGCGGATTCATCCTGTTTCGGTTTGGCGCCGGTGTTTGAAACTTCCTGATGGTTAGACTCCTTGTCATCCTTGTGTCCGCGGCTCGTGATCCTTCCAAGCCAGAAAGAGAGCAACAAAAGGATGGTTGAGACAACCACGAGAATAACTCTCTTGTTTCGCATGCTCGCTCCTACTCGATCCCCGCCTGAAGCTTTAATTCAGCCAGTGAAAGATTGTAGTTTGTTATGGCGTCGACGAATTTCTGTCGCGCTTCGATCATCTGATTTTGAAAGAGAAGGAATTCCGAGAGCTCGACCTGCCGCTCCTCGTAAGCTTTCAGGTAAAGCTCCAGCGTCTCGTCGAATTTTTTCATCGCAGTTTCGGGATAATACGAGAGTTCCTGTTCGCTCAATTTGAGCCTCGTGTAAGCCGCCCGAACGGACCTCTCAATGCCTTGGCGCAAGTTGAGATAATTGATGTTCGCCGCGCTCTTCCGCGCCAGCGCTTCTCGAAGCTCCGCTTGTTTGCGATCGAATATCGGCAGTGGGATCGAGATCCGTCCGCCGATGATATTGTCCCTATCATCGCGCTCGTAGAATGGACCGGCTTTGATGTTCGGAATCTTTTCTGACCGCGTGAGTCTTTCTTCAGCCTCAGTCAGTTTTACCTCACGCTCCAGCGCGGAAAGATCGGGCCTTCGCTCCAACGCAGTCCTGACCAGATCAGCGGGAGAGAGAGACGTCGGAGCCGGCTTCAGTTCGGCGATGACTTCCACCTGGACGTCGGGCTCGAGCCCCAGGTCCGTTCTGAGTTTCGCCAGCGATTCTTCATAGTCTCGCCGCAACCCGATCAGGTCACTTCTGGCCCGACTCAATTCAAATTCTGAAAGAGTGTGCTGAACTTCAGGGATGTCCCCCAGCCTGAGACGGGTGCCGGACGCTTCATAGAGACGGCTTCGGAGATCGACAATCTGTTCTGCCTGCTTGGCCTTTGCTTGATTGTTGACGAGTCGCAGGAATAGTTCGGTTACGCGGAAGCGCAAGGTTCGCTCGAAGTCAGCAACTTCAAATTTGATCTTTTCAAAATTTCTTTGTGCCGCTTGGCGCCGGAAAACAGGTTGGCCGCCAATTTCGAATTCCTGAGAAAAGAACACACCACCCTGAAGAACATTTCGGGAGCCGTCCTCAGACTTGTTCAAGCGGCGATTGGAGACATCCCCCTCCAGCTCAGGATTATGTTGAAATAGAAGATTAGCCCGGATAAGTCTGGCCTCGGCTAAACCCAGGTCTTCCCGCTTGGCTTTGAGTTCCAGGTTGCGCTCCAGCGTAATTCTGACGACCTGCTCCAACGTCAGTTGCAAGCGTTCGGCGCCGAAGACAGATGACACGGAAAAGAGATAAGCCCCGAAGGATATCGAATAGATCTTGATCCACCGTGAAGTAACCATAACCAACCTCTTAACGTCTAAAAAAGTACGCGCTGCGGAACGCGCGGACACTAATTCACAAGCCCGTATGAAATCGGGAATGAAATAGAGTGAAGTTAAGCGGCGGTACTAGATCCGAAAAACAGAAAGGAAAAGATGGCGAGCAAGATCGATTGGCAGAGAGAACGTTACAACTCTTTTGAAGACCGCCTCCAGCCACAGATCGTTTCTAAACGGGGAGGACAGCGTTTCGGGGTGCAGACCGGCAGTAAGCAATACGCCTTTACTTGAGCGAGTCAGCTCGACGACGGACGCCCGCAGCGCCGGCCCTACTTGTAGATGTACTGAAATACAATGAATAGTCGGTTCAGATTCGTCTGACGACTCGCTGTGCTTGTTCGGGCCTTGCGTATCGTGGTGATGCTGAGCTGTTGCCGAGGCTGAATGGTCCTCGTCCAAGCACCTTGCCAGCGCCTCCGCTATCCCGGAATGGATAACGATCAGACATAAGGCAAGTATCGTATAAAATTTGAAGGACCCGCGATTCATTCCTTGTGTCCTATACCAGAGGAACTTCGTTCTTTCAAATAGCCCTTACGAGCAAAACGAGGAGGCTGGTGGGTCTGTGCCTTGGCCTATTAAAGTAGTCCTCCATCACCTAATCCGACGATTCCCGTTCGGAGCTTATGCATCGGCCGTTCGCGCGCTGCTAAAAACCGACCCGCGCGATCACACCCAATTTCGAAGGGTCGCTGCATCTAAGGCTGCGACAGTGGACGCTCCTCGTACTGCTTACGCCACCCGTATCGGGTCATGCCCCGCGGTTTGTACACCGCCAGCGTCGTGGCCACGAGCAGCACCCGCAGGCCGCCGCCAGCGTGGAGAAGTTCGCCCCGCAGCCCGCCGAGAGAGACACTGTCCGTCTCTGCCGCTACGCCTGCGAAGTAACTCACTGTCGGCATGTGCAGCAGCAAGATGATGGTCGCGAAGACGGTTAGCAGGAAGTAGGCAACGACCGCGCCGAGCCAGCCGACCGAGCAAGTGACATGCGCGGTGAGCACGAACTTGCGGAGGCCGGGTGTCATGGTCATGGCTGTTGCACCCGGTGTTCTATGTGCGGTGTGTGGCCCGACCAGGGTAACCGGACTGTATGTGGCGACCAGGGCCGTGGTCACCACCGCCGATGAACATCATGATGACGACCAGCAGGACCAGGACGATGACGATGATCCCAGACACTTTCAACCAGCGTGGTGTGCCGGGGTAGGGGTGCAGGTCAGCCATGTGCGTGTCCTCGTTCGCGCTTTGACGATAATCTCCTTACTGGATGGATCTCGGGAGCCGATTAGCGGGGGTGGCTTCGGTAGAACTCCTTGGTTTTTGCGTAGACGCCTTCGCTAACGCCTCCTCGATTGCTGTCTGAAAGACTTGGAACGGCTGAGCGCCCACAAGTATCCGGCCGTTGAGAAAAAAGGTCGGCGTCCCCCGAGCCCCGAGCTCGAATCCGCGCTTGGTCTCATCCTCGATCTTCTCTTGGTACTTGCGCGAGTCCAGGCACTGGTCGAAGGCTCCCACGTCCAGCCCCACCTGCCGAGCGTATTGTTTCAGCTTCGCGTTTGTGAACGCGAGTCCGCCCTGACTCTGGAAAAGCTTGTCATGATACGGCCAGAATTTCTTCTGCTCCGCGGCGCACTCGGCACCCTGAGCGGCAGCAAAGGAATGCTCTCCCTGAAGGGCAAAGTGCTGGTACGCGAACCGGACCTGGCCGTTCTTGATATAGGTCTCTTTTATTCGTGGAAGCGTCTCAGCCCAAAATTTTCGGCAGAAACTACATTGAAAGTCCGACAGCTCGAACATGGTAACCGGTGCACTCGGGAGGCCCAGAACCCGCGTGGACTCCAAGACAAAAGTTTGAGATGCGGTAGTCTGCTCGCCAGCCACTACGGCATTCGCGAAGCCAAGCGTGTAGCCCGCCGTCAACATGATCATCACCGCCAACACCCTCATCATCCTCATCACGGGCAATCCTTGGCGGGTGAACACAGGGTCCACATCGGAAACAAATCCCCCGCCACCTGCCGTAAAACCGGATCGTCAGGGCGTTGACAAGGCCTCGACGACCTCTAGATTGTGCTTCTTAACTTGCTCGATCATAGGGCCGGTGACCGTTAAAAACTCCAAGTTGATCTCTGCCTTCTCGCTCGGACCAAGGGTAGCCTGCTTCGTCAAAAACGTGGCCGTTCCGAGAAGCTTGCCGTCAGCCCCAAAGGCCTTTCCCCCCACCTTTATCTTGCCAAGGGTAACGCCGGCCATGTTCTGCACGGTCCCCTTTATGTGGAGGTGGTTTGACGCGCAGATATACATCCCCGGATCCATCCCGGGGTGTAAGCCAACGCTGTCGATTTCCACCTTAACCTTGTCTTTCAGATCTGCTGCCAGAGAGGTGCTAAACCCTCCGAGCATCAGAAGCCCGACAAGAAATGGAACTGCAGTTGCCTTCATAACTTTCCTCCTTCTGCGGCTAGAGCCGCGCCTATTTAATGACGCGATTAGCGCGAGACAGCACTTCCCCAGGAACCTGGAGGCCGAGCTGCTTCGCGGTTTTAAGATTAATAATGAACTCGATCCGGTCGGGGAGCTCGACGGGCAGCTCACGAGGAGGCGTCCCCGTAAGGATCCTATGGGCCAAGCGCGCGGCCTGGCGGCCTTGAGCATACTGGTCAGGACCATATGAAACCAGTGCGCCGAACTGCGACCAGAACGAGGCCGGATACATAGTGGGCAGGTTGTTTGAGGTTGCTACCTCGAGGCTTCGCCCGGGGATGTTGAGATTCGGGCCGGACTGAATGATCAAGATACCGTCCCTGCCACCTTCGCTGAGCTTGGCGAGTGCCGGCTCGATCTCCAACGGTCTCGTAATGGAGTTTTCGATGAGGATCAGCTTAAGACGACTAGCTTCGCTCTTCGCGGATGCCAGAGCCTCACGTTCCTCAGTCTTCGTTGAGTCGTACGTCACCAACACTCGACGAAGAGCGGGAACGGCTTCCTTGAAGAGCTCCAGACGTTTGGCTGTCAGTTCAGCTCGGAGATTGGCTATGCCTGTGATATTCCCTCCCGGTCGAGCAATACTCTCAACGAGGCCGAGCCTCACGGGATCGCTAACTTGCGTGAAAACGATCGGTATCCGCCCGGTCTCTTTCCGGCACGCATCCGAAACACAAAAGAGAAGATCCGGTTTCTGTTCTATCAGTTCTGCAGCCAGCTTAGGGAGACGCGCCAAGTCGCCCTTCGAGGCGCGAACCTCGAAGATGATATTTTTTCCCTCTACGTAGCCAAACTCCTTGAGACCGTCCCGGAACCCGTTAGTGCTAGAGTGCCAAGGCACCATGGCGTCGGTCAGGATTCCGATTTTGAAAGACGTTGGCGGCTGTGCCGCCAACGCACCGGGCGAACAGACTAGATTCATCAGCACCGCAATGCCCCATGTCACGAATGAGGCAATATACCCGCGCAAGACGGAGCCCTGAATCTTCACTGGATCACCTTATCGCCCGCGGCAATGGAATGGAAGTAAATCCCGCTCGACACGGCAGGTCCGTCAACTCATGGCGCAGGAGGTGTGGGCGTTGGAGATCCGTACTTACTGTAGGTCCGGTCGATATACGTTCGGATCTCCTTCAAGGGCTTGCTTTGGTCCATCATTCTCATCACGTCACGCGTGATGTTGATGCAGATGTCTCAGTTGAGGCTCATCCGGTCGAAAATCAGGTTGCCCGGTTTGGAACTTTCTTTAAGGTAACAAGATGCGTTGCTCGTATGACCGTCGCTGCCGCAACCGCAATAGCAAGGAATGTAGCGGAGGACTTCCTGATTCGCGATAGCAAACCGATAAGCTTCCCTGATTCTCGGAGAGGCGCGTCTGATATCCGCAGCAAGCACGGACTCCGGGGCTAGCTTGTAGGCGGAGCTGCTTGCCTCACCAGCCCATACGAGCGAGAAATCTCCCGCCAACAAAAGTCCCAGTGTCGTGAACCCGTGAACCAGGAAAGCGCGCCTGTCAATTGTATTGCCGGTTCCGGAAATCACTCGACATCCTTCTTCATTCTTTCAAAGTCGTCTTTGCTAATCTCGCCCTTCGCGTAACGCTTCTTGAGAATGTCGAGCGCGCCATCAGCGTCGCCGGTTTTGTGAGCCGACATCATCGCGTGGCACTGATCCATCATCTTCATCATGCCCATCATGCCGCCCATGCCCTGCATGCCGCCTTCACCGCCCTTTTGCTCTCCCATCATTCCTTGCATCCCCTGCATGGATGAACCCTCTTGCCGCTGGCCACTTTGCTGCGCCAGGGTATTTTCGGAAAGTATCAAGAGAACCACTAATCCCATCAACGCGATCGTTTTCATAGCACCCTCCTGTTTTGCCAAAAAGGCGACCGTTTCGCGAAAGAAACTCCTTCGCTTTGCCGCAGAATAGTCAGCCGGGCTGGCTGTAGACGATAATATTCTCACAGCGTTTTCCCGCCGGTTATTGGGTTCGATCACAAAGCGTGATCAACTCCCTCGTGAAGGAACAGAACGATCATCATGATATATCCGATAACAAGACCGAGAAAAAACGTCGCTCCAGCGAGAGCACGGATCGGCAACTCCACAGATCTATTCTTACGGCGCAGACTGAAGTACCGCAAGGTCCAAATGATCATGAAAGCTAAGACCGTCAAGATCAGAATGTGCTTAGCTCCCATGAACAGCGTATAGCTCCGGCCAAAGCGAATTTGAGATAAGCCATCAAGATTCCAGAAGTAGGGTGGAAGAAAAAACGGAGTCCAACGGTCCATGCTCACTACTCCGGAGAAAGTCTGAATCAAAACAGCGATCCAGTAAACCGATAGAAACCGCGCCGGCAATACTGGACTAAAAACGAGCGCCGTCGCGCTTCCTCCCAACCAGAGCCCAAAACCGAGGAGGTGAACCCACCTTGTCGTGATATCTATCCACGCAGCGCCGGTTGTGAGAAGCCGAAAGTCGTTCGGAGGCGGCATGTTCTGGTTCGATGCAGTTTGGCCGCGAGGGCCTTCAGGGCCCACGACACCGCCTAGCGAGTGAATCGGAGTTGGCCACAGGTCCGCAACTTCGTGATAGAAAAGAACCGTCGCGGTAGCGAAAGCGATGATGATAACGAGAACAGACTGCGAGATGAGGAAAAGCTTTCTAAGTTTACTTTTGTCTAGCCGAGAGCAGAGATGAAGCAGGGTGGTTACCAAAGTAATCAGTACCACCAAGATGTATAGTCCCAACTTAACTGCCAAGATGATGGTGTAGGTGACTCCGTAGGGAATTTTTTCCAACAGGGGAAGCAAAAGAAGGCTCGGCGTCTCTGGAATCCCGGCGCTGTATTCCATGTTATAGTTGCCTGTTGCGAGAATCACGAGGACCAGAAACCAAGCTGAATAAAGGAGCTGATCCAACGATGGCTTTGCCTCAAGGAGGAGAGTACCTGCGGTTAAGCCAAACCAGAGGACAAAGGCCGTAAGGTGCGTCCATTGGATAGTGAGATGAAGCCAGGTAAGCCAACCGGAAAGAAGTTCAGGATCGACGTGCTGCGGGGCTTCGTGCGCGAGAGCTAAAATAGCAGGGAACAATAAGCTTGCAAGGACCAGCGGAATTGAGATCTTGAAAGTCAACGGTGCAGCAACCTTTTCAAAATGACCTTCAGCCGCGAAGCAGAATTTTTATATCCTTACGCAGGCGTTTCAGTTGGCTGGGCTATAAACCATTACTTTCCTGATGGTTGGTCTTCCTTTTTTTCTTTCATCATCATCCGCATGATGAGGTACATGCCGACGGGACAGGCGAGCAGTGCCGCAATGCTCAAGAACCCACTTGCGAGCGCGCCAAGCGATATCCCGAAAAGTGTAATTGCAGCTATCAGGAGCAGCGGCGCCGCACAGCATAGGGCCATCGTGAGCCCGCCCTTGAGCCATCCTTTCTTTTTCATTGAGCAGACCGCAGTCTTCTCCGTGGCTCCAACCTCTTGGCGGGTTGGTAATTCCTCGGTTCGTGAAATGTCGTTCGACTAAAACCTCCTTGGTTTATATTTTACGTCTAGCTGCCACTGTTCTTTCAGCTCTATTTCTGCTGTTCCCATTGTGTTCCGCCATCTGCGCTTTTAAATATGGCCCCTTGCATAGTTGCGGTGTGGATTTCATTCGGTTTTTTCGGATTCACAGCGACCGCGGCCAAATTTTTGAGTTCTTTCCCGACGGGCTTCCACGTCTGGCCCGCATCCGTGCTCTTGAAAAGTCCATCTCGCATGGCGACATACATGACCTTTGGATTCGAAAGGTCCGCTGCAAAGCCGTTCACGGTCCCATTGGCGGGCAGACCGCCCACCTTCGTCCACCCTCAGAAACAATCCGGACTGCGTTGCAGACCCTCAGCAGTACCGGCATAGAGGAATATTCCTCCCATGCCTGTCGGGATATTCACCGACGTCAGCACTTTGACTTCACCGCCGGGCCCATCATCCACACGCGTCCATTTCCCGCCTCCGTTGGCGCTGCGATAGACTCCTTCTCCTTTGTCTCGCACCAGAGCGTGCACCTTGCCGTCTTTTGGATCGATGGCAAGACCGTGGACATCCGGCCCCCCAAGACCGGTGTTGATCTCTTTCCACGTCGTCCCGCCGTCTGTGCTCTTGAAGACACCGGCCTCGTGCGTGGCGACGTAAATCGTCTTAGGCTCTTTCGGATCGGGTGTGACAGCCATAACGTCGAAGCCGGATTGCTTTGCCGATAGCTCCACCTTTTTCCAGGAATGCCCGCCATCTTCGCTGCGAAAAAGACCCGTGTGGGCGCCTAAAAACAAAGTTCGCCCATCAGCATCTATGGCAAGCGCATGAACGTGCTCAAAACCTTTGCCGTCCTTTTTCCCGCTCATATCCATTTGATGACTATCCCGAGCGGCGGCCGACAGCAGAACCCCCTGACCTTGAACCTCACCGCTGTTGATTAACCAAAGCATTCCTATCAACAGCCAAAAATAAAATCTTCCTTTCATAACACCTCCGGGCATTCGATTATTTTCCCATCCTGTCTTTCATCATTTCTTTCATGTTCCTATCCATCATACCTCCGCCTCGGCCCATCATGCCTTTGCCACCCATCATTCCCGCCATCGCCGCTTGCATGTCGATCATCATCCCCTGGACTTCTTCGCCCACCAGACCCATCATCCCCCTCGGTTTCTCTTTAGTTGCGATGGAAAGAATGTAGTATACCAACGCCCACTGCTCTTTTGGCGTGAGCACGTTTGCATAGGAAGGCATGGGAGTTCCGTTCAGGCCGGCACTGATCGTACGATAGAGATCTTCCGGTTCAGGGCCCGACTTGAAAGGCTTCTGGGTTAGATCCGTCGGCGTTATCGGTTCGCCCCACTCATCCTTCAGTCCCGACGCCGCTGAACCGTCTCCCTTGCCTTCGACCCCGTGGCATTGCGAACAACCGGCTTCCGTGTAAGTCGATCGGCCAAGCACAACGAGCTGGGGGCTGGGAGACGGCTTCGTCGGGATGAAAATGGGCTCCGAACTTTTTTCGTTACTGAACTTGCCGGAGAATTTCTTGAGATACTCGGTGACCGCCCAACGCTCCTTTTCCGAAAGATGAAGCTGCGCCAGCATACTCGTGCCCCTCACACCGCGAGAAATTGTTCTGAAAATATCTTCATCCAATGGCAGTGAACCCGAAAGCGTAGAACGGAACTTATAAATGCCCGTTGTAAAGTCGCGGGGCTTTGTCTTTAGTCTGTCGGCCTGCGGTCCCTTCCCATCGCCCTTCTCGCCGTGACACGCGGCGCAGTTCTCCCGATAGATCCTTTCTCCCAGCTTCACATCAACCTCAGCCTGGACCGCTGCGGTCCCAATGGGGCAAAATTCTTGCACCATAAAGAGTCCCAAAGGTAATGCCGATATTAAAACCTTCTTCATCGCCCCTCAGCTAGAGTCACTCGATGTCTTTTTTGATCCTTTCAAACTCTTCTTTGCTGATCTCGCCTTTGGCATAGCGCTTTTTGAGGATGTCCAAAGCGCTCTCTCCACTCCTCGGGATAAAAGGCATTCTCTGACACCACAACCACCTTATCGCGGCCATAACAGCCACAATAAAAAGAAAGATCAGGACTAGGCCGAGCAGGAAACTGACCACTGCCCAGATCATCATTCCCATCCCATCCATCATCATTCAGTCACCGTTACGTTTTTCGTCCAGCAGCCCCTTAAACAAGGCTCTGGAGTCCTTGCTATCCCACTCTCTGGCACCTATGACCTTGCCCGCAAATTCTCCCTTTCGGTTGATGAAATAGGAAAGCGGGAGAGACCAGGCTCCATACTCCTCCGAGACTTTGCCTTCTTTATCCAACAGGACAGTAAACGTAAGGCCAAGCTCATCGAAGAACTTGCGAACCTCTTTTCTGGTCTCTCGAAAATTAACAGCCACAACCTCTAAACCCGTCTTCTTAAAATCTCGGTGAAGTTTTTCCATGGCCGGCATTTCCTGACGACAAGGAATGCACCACGTAGCCCAAAAGTTGAGAAAGACAACTTTGCCCCTGAAACTTTTAAGACCGATACGTTTTCCGGAAAGATCCTCCAGAGTGAAATCGGGAGCTGGAATGCTTTTCTCGGTCTTCTCGATGCCTAGTTTTTTAAAGTAGTCATCCGCGACAGGACCGGCAGTTTTTTTCTGATGAAAAAAGCCCTCGGCGGAGTTTGCAATCACTAAACCGCAAACCGCTAAGGATAAGAAAACCTGCTCGAACGATCTCGCGTCCATCGAACCCCTTTAGGGATCATGGAGCAGGCACTCTCTCTGGTGCTCGCCCTCTTTTTCGCTCTTCTCTTCCATTTTTGATGGCGGATCTCTCTGCTCCCCCGACTGAGAAGCCAGGGACATTCCTGAAAGAACCAGAAAAGACACTAAAGCCGCCACGCGATTGCTTTCATCACTTCCTCTGGAAAAAGGATGAATGTCGCTCAGCCTCCTCACCAGAAGGCTTGAGAATAAATCAAACTAAACTTCGAGGATCCGACCGAGAAGCGAGATCAGAGATTGAGTATGGAATTGAAAAGACGGATGGAAACTTTGTCCGATCGAAAAGGCAATGCTTTTGTGAACTCCCTCCGGCCCGAAGCGATACCGTTACCGGATAAAGGCATAGAAGTCGCAATCACGGTCAGACCGCTTTTGACAGAATCGCTGGACCCGCGCGCGTCTCGAGAGAGAAATTTGGAAGAAGAATCAAATCCGCAAAGAAATTGATCGCATCCAGTTATCTCCATCGCGCCGTTGTTCTGTGAACAGCCGGTTACGGTAGCGAGAGACTGGCCAGGAGCCGCCAGACTGGCGCACCACATTGCGGTCGCAAATATCACTACAAGACCAACCACAAAGAAGTGCTTTGATGCTCGTTTCACTATCTTTAAATTGCTCGCTTTTGACGGAAAGTCAATACATCCACGCGATGGCTGGAACGTTATTGCCGGTTCCAGAACTCACCCGGTATGCCTACCACGGCTTCAGTAACGCCGCCCGATCAAAAGTAAGCTTTCAGTACGTACTGCTGAATCATCCGATGGGTATTGAAGAACGAGCCGTTGAGGGCCATGGCGTGCACCATGATATCGATGAAACGGTTGCGCTCGTTGTAAAACATGGGAATGACCACGTGCTCCAACTCGTCGTAGAGAGACGAGGCGTCGTCCGACCGGTCGCCGCCTTCTCCGATAACCCGGCCGTGGTCGCCGATGGCCCACCCCGTGACCCCTTCGATGCAGCCTTCGATCCACCAGCCGTCCAGAACGCTCAGGCTGGGCACGCCGTTGAGCGCCGCCTTCATGCCGCTGGTCCCCGAGGCCTCGAGCGGCGGTTGCGGCGTATTCAGCCACACGTCGACGCCGGACGTCATCAGCCTTCCGCGCTCCAAATCGTAATCCTCAAGGTAAGCGATCTTTACGTCTTGCCGGAGAATATCTTTAACCTGGAAAATCCTTTGGATGAGCTTCTTGGCGCCGAGATCCTGAGGATGGGCCTTGCCCGCGTAGACCACCTGGAAAGGCCCCGCCGCCGCTCTGATGGCCTTGAGCTTCCCAAGATCCTGGAAAAGCAGGTCCGCCCTCTTGTAAGTCGCCGCGCGGCGGCCGAAACCGATCGTCAGGATGTCCTCCTCCATTCCCGCGTCCGTTTCGCGGTTAACATGCTCGAGCAACTGCCGCTTGGCTTCGGCGTGGGCTTGCCATACTTCTTGCCGGGGAATGGTCAGCGCGTATCTGAGGCTGAAGTTGTCCTGTCTCCAACCGGGGATGTAGCGGTCGTAGAGCTCTTGAAAAGCTTTCGCGGTCCAGGTCTGCGCATGGACTCCGTTGGTGATCGCGTCGATGTTGTAGCGGGCGAACATCAAGCGCGAGATCTCTCCATGTCTCTTGGCCACGCCGTTGATGTAGTGAGTCATGTTAAAACCCAGGAAGGTCATGTCGAGCGTGTCGCCGCAGAAAACCAGGTCCTTGATGTCGATCATGGCCTGGAGCCCGCCGAGGACGCGTTCCGCCAGATCTTTCGGAAACCGATCGTGTCCCGACGGCACGGGGGTATGCGTCGTGAAAACGCACTGCCTTCTCACCGCCTCGATGTCACGGTGGGTAATCGTCCGCCGGCCTTCTTTTCTGGCCGCTTCGTCCAACAATTCCAGAACCAGGAGGCTCGCGTGCCCCTCGTTCATATGGAATCGCTCAATCTCTTCGTACCCGAGAGCTCTCAGCATTCTCACTCCGCCGATGCCGAGGATGGCTTCCTGGCACAACCGATAATGCTGGCCTCCGCCGTAAAGAAAGTGCGTGAGCGCTCTATCCCACTCGGAATTCTCCGGCAGGTCGGCATCGAGGAAATAGACCGGCACAACGGCGCCGGCGGCGCCGTGGACCTCCCGCTTCCAAGCGCAAAGCTGAACGTTCCGCCCTTCGATCGCCACGGACGTCCTCTGCGGCATCTCGGTCAGAAAGTCTTCTACCCGCCAATTCACCGGCTCTTCGATCTGCCAGCCGCTCGGGTCGATCTTTTGGCGAAAATATCCCCGGCGATAAAGCAATGTGAGCGCAACCACCGGCACCTTGAGATCGGCGGCGGCGCGAATCGTATCTCCGGCGAGCACGCCCAGTCCGCCGCTGTAGGTCGGCATCCCGGACTCGATTGCGACCTCCATGGAAAAATAAGCTATCTTACGTTCGTCGTTCACGTTACGAATCTCCGACGCCTTACCCGCCAGCCTGGGACAAGACGCACGGTGGGTCCTCCGGGTTCATTTCAATGGCGCGAGAATCTAAAAGGAGTCCAGCGACGAGGACGTTGCCGCCGCTTGTCTTAAAGGATGATTGGACAACTCGTCGACTAGAACTTGATCACGGCCGCGCCCCAGGCGAACCCCGCGCCGAACGCGTTCAACAGAACGATGTCGCCGTGGCGGATGCGCCCCTCGCGCCGGGCTTCGTCGAGCGCGACGGGCACGGAGGCGGCGGAGGTGTTGCCGTAGCGGTCGAGGTTGACCATCACTTTCGACATCGGAATTTTCAGCCGTTCCGCCAGGGCGCCGATGATTCTGAGATTCGCCTGGTGCGGAATCACCAGCGAGATTTCATCGATGTCCACATCCGCCTCGTCGAGCGCTTCGCGGCTGATCTCCTCCATGGAGCGCACGGCGACCTTAAAAACTTCCTTGCCGTTCATCGTGATCGTGTGCTCGTTTTTCCTCACGCTCTCCAGGCTGGCGGGCTTGAGCGAACCGCCCGCAGGAACATAAAGAGTCTTCGCATACGACCCGTCGGTGCGGAGCTTGGTGCTGAGAATGCCACGGTGCCCGTCGTGCGCGGCGCCGACGACCACGGCTCCGGCGCCGTCGCCGAAGAGGATGCAGGTGGTCCGGTCCTTCCAGTTGAGGAGCCGGCTGAGCGCGTCCGAGCCGACGACCAGCGCGTGGCGGATCATGCCGGTCTTCACCATGGAATCGGCGACCGCGAGCGCGTTCAAAAAGCCCGAGCAGGCGGCGTTCACGTCGAAGGAAAATGCCTTGCGCGCGCCGAGCATGTTCTCCAGGACGCAAGCCGAGCTGGGAAAAGGGTAGTCCGGCGTCACCGTCCCCATGATAATGGCGTCGAGATCCTTCGCCTCCACTCCCGCGTCTTTGAGGGCGCGCACCGCGGCGCGATGCGCCATGTCCGCGTTGCCCTTGCCTTCTTCCAGGACGCGTCTCTCTTTGATGCCGGTGCGCGTCGTGATCCATTCGTCGCTGGTATCGACGAGCCGCTCGAGAGCGGCGTTGGTGATGACGCGCGACGGAAGCTCCGACCCGGTGCCGAGGATTACGCTTCTCGTGTGCGAGGTTCTCACGCGTGCCTCCTGAAGATCACGCAGGCATTGGTCCCGCCGAAGCCGAACGAATTGGACAGCGCGACCTGAAGATCCGCCCTGCGCGCCTGGTTGGGAACGTAATCCAGATCGCAATCGGGATCGGGATTCTCATAGTTGATGGTCGGCGGAACAAGTCCGTGGTGAAGCGCGAGGACGCTGTACGCTCCTTCGATCGCGCCGGCCGCGCCCAGCAGATGGCCGGTCATCGACTTGGTCGAGCTGACCGGAATTTTGTAGGCGTGCTCGCCGAAAACTTTTTTGATCGCCTGGGTCTCGTTGATGTCGTTGTACTCGGTGGAAGTGCCGTGGGCGTTGATATAGCTCACCTCGCTCGGCCGGATCGCCGCGTCGTCCAGGGCGAGCGCCATGCAGCGCGCCGCCCCTTCGCCTTCGGGCGCCGGCGCGGTCATATGATAGGCGTCGCCGTTGGCCGCGTAGCCGATGATCTCGGCGTAAATTTTTGCCCCACGCTTGAGCGCCCGCTCTCTCTCCTCCAAGATCAGCACGCCCGAGCCCTCGGCGATGACGAAGCCGTCGCGCTCTTTGTCGAACGGCCGGCTCGCGCGCTCGGGAGCGTCGTTCCGCGTCGAAAGCGCCTTCATCGAGCTGAATCCTCCGACGCCGAGCGGCGTGATGGCCGCCTCCGCGCCGCCGGCAATGACCGCGTCCTGGAGGCCGCGGCGGATGAGATGGAAGGATTCTCCGATCGCATTATTCCCCGAAGCGCAGGCCGAAGTGGGAGTCCAGTTGACGCCTTTGGCGCCGTGGCGAATCGCGACCTGGCCCGGAGCAAGATTGGAAATAACTTTCGGAATGAAAAACGGCGAGATTTTCCTCGGACCGCCTTCGAGAAATGCTTTGTGGTACGTCTCGATCGTTTCCAGACCGCACAGCCCGACGCCGATGATCACGCCGACCCGAGCGGCCTCTGCGGGATCGACCTTGAAGCCGCCGTCATCGGCCGCCATTTGAGCCGCGGCGACGCTGTACTGAATGAAGAGATCCATTTTTTTGATTTCTTTCGCTTCTATAAAGTCCTCGGCGCGGAAATCCGGCACTTCGCCGGCGATGCGGCTGGCGAAAAATTCGGTGTCGGGAAAACGGCTGATGCGCCGGATACCGGAGCGCCCGGCCGCGATCGCCTGCCAGTTTTTTTCTACGCCCGTGCCCAACGGACTGACGAGCCCGAGACCGGTCACGACCACGCGGCGCGGTTCCGATTCTCTCATAAGGTCCTTCGACGAGACCTATAAATAGATTACTCCGGTGGGAGGGTCAAGGCTTTACAGACTGTTGAAAAAGTCCTACTCGTGCTTCGACAAGCTCAGCACGAACGGAAATTACTCAACGATTCCAATACTAGGTCCGTTCGCCCTGAGACTCTCGAAGGGTGAACGGGGGTTTTTCAACAGTCTGTTGAAGTCAGTTTTGGATTTTGAATTGCCGATTTTCGATTGAATTACCAGTACTTTTCTTGGATGCTGAGTATTCTCCGAACCAGCGGTGCGATCACCTCTCCGCCAACACTGTCGGATAGACCCGCGGTCGGTCCATCTTTGAGCGTTTCGAGCACCCGAGCGACGGAATTTTTCAGCGCCGCGAGGTCGTATCCGCCTTCGAGCAAGAAAGCGATCTTGCCGCCTGCGTGTTTTTCCGCCAGCCGCATGAGCCTGGCGGCCATCGCGGCGAAGCCGCTTTCGGTCACGTTCATGCCGCCCATAGGATCGCGCCGATGCGGATCAAAGCCGGCGGAGACGAGAATCCAATCGGGCGCGAATTTTTCCGCAATCGGAGCGACGATCTCGTTGAACACGCGCAAATACTCCGCATCGCCCAAGCCCGCCGGCAGCGGAATATTGACCGTGTAACCCTCACCGGCGCCGCCGCCGACTTCTTCAGCGGCGCCCGTGCCCGGATAATAGGGGTACTGATGCGTCGAGAGATACAGCACCGACGGGTCCTCGTAGAAGGCATCCTGTGTGCCGTTGCCGTGATGCACGTCCCAGTCCATGATCAAAACCCGCCTGGCGCCGTAATGGCGTTCGACGTAACGGGCGCCCACCGCCACTGTGTTGAAAAGACAAAAGCCCATCGCGCGATCTTTGAGCGCATGATGTCCCGGCGGGCGCACCAGAGCGAAGCCGTTCCGCGCCTCGCCGGCGGCGATCGCATCGAGGAGCTTTAAAAAACCGCCCACGGCCAACAAGCCGACGCCGAAAGAATCCCGCGAGGTCACCGTGTCGCCGTCCAGCGCATAGCGGTTAGTGGTGGAGGTGGCCTGAACGAGATCGATGTAATCCGCCGCATGGCACGACGCGATCTCTGGCTGCGTCGCCGCTCGCGGCGGCAAGAGCTGAAAGTTTTTCGCATCCAGCTCTCCGGCGAGATTGAGCAGGACCTTGAGACGCTCGGGCCGCTCCGGATGGGACTCTCCGGGATCGTGCTTGAGATACTCGGGATCGATCACGACGGCGGTGCGCGCCATGGCACTAGCTTACTTATCACCGGCAATCGGTCGCGCCAAGTCCGGCCTTGACGCTTTGTTCTTCCGAGTGAGATAATTATAGGCGTTCAAGGGAGGGCCAAGCCGTGCAGCGAACCTCCGAATTGGATCAGGGCAACAAAATCTCTTCGCCTGGAATTTCCGGCCGTCAACGGCTGGAAGATTGGCTTCATCTGGAGCGCGTCACAGCGCTCCGCGACATTACCGTCGCCATCACTTCCTCCCTCGACCTGCGCACCGTACTGGACATCCTGGCGGCGAAAATGTACTCCTTCCTGTCGCATTCCAGCGGCAGTATCCGGTTGCTGAATCAGGAAACCGGAGACCTGGAAGCCGTCGCTTCCTGGAATCTGAGCGCTGAAGAACTCCGCGCGTATTCCGGTAAAAAGGGCGGACTGTGCTGGGCAGCGTTTGAAGCTGACGGTCCACTAGTAGTTAGAAACGTGCCTGCCAATCCACGCACCAAGAACCCGGATCTCGCGAACAGGAACAGCCTCTTTGCTTATTTGGGGATCGCGCTCATGGCGAAAGGCGAGAAACTGGGAGTTCTTTCCTTTCACACCAAAGGCCGCCCGGAATTTAATCCCGACGAGATCGAATTTCTGACCATGCTGGCGGGCCACGCCGCCATCGCCATCCACAACGCCCAGCTTCACGAAAAATTGCTGCAGCAGACGGCGGCTCTGGAGCAAGCCAACAATGAGCTCAAGGCCCGCACCCTGCAGCAGGGAGTTCTTTCTCTTCTCTGGAACCTCGCGCTGGCGCGCACCGATGTCTCCGCTCTGTTGGACGAAGCCGTCGTTCTGGCGGCGCAAACGCTCCAGGTAGAGTACGCCAAGGTTTTAGAGCTTCTTCCGGACGGGAATTCGTTGCTCCTGCGTGCGGGCGTGGGTTGGAAAGAAGGTCTCGTCGGCCATGCGACCATCGGCGCCTGGGACGATTCCCAGGCGGGATACACACTGCGCGCCCGCGAGCCGGTCATCGTCGAAGATTTGCGCGCCGAGACGCGCTTCAGCGGGCCGGCCCTCCTATACGACCACGGCGTAGTCAGCGGGATGAGCGTCGTCATCCACGGCAAAAATCGTCCGTACGGCGCCTTGGGCGCGCATACGACCCAACGTCGTTCTTTTTCAACCGACGATATCAACTTTCTCCAGTCGGTGGCCAATTTGCTCGCCACCGCGATCGAACGACAGAAGGCGGAGGAGGCGCTGCGGCAGAGCGAAGAGCGCTTCAAGATCGTCGCGCGAGCCACGAACGACGCGATATGGGACTGGAATCTGCTGACCAATGAAGTCTGGTGGAACGAAGGGGTGACGACTCTGTTTCGCTACCCGGCCGAGCAGGTCAAAGCTCACGTCAATTGGTGGTATCAAAACGTCCATCCCGAGGACCGGGAACGAATCATTTGCGGCATTCACGCGGCGATCGATACCGGCCAGCAGACCTGGCGCGACGAATATCGCTACCGCTGCGGCGACGGCTCCTATGCTTTCGTCATCGACCGCGGATACGTGATCCATGAAGGCGGCAAGCCGACGCGCATGATCGGTTGTATGACGGACATCACGACCAGGAAGCAAGCCCAGGAGGAGCTTGAGAGTTCCCATGAACGACTACGCGCCCTCGCCGCTCACTTGCAAGCCGCGCGCGAGGAGGAGCGAACCCGCGTCGCGCGCGAAATTCACGACGAACTGGGACAAGCCCTGACCGGTATAAAAATGGACCTCGCCTGGCTGCGCAAGAAGCTTCCCAAGGAGCACGACGCGCTTAGAGAAAAAACCGAATCGATGCTGGGCCTCATGGACCAGACCATCCAATCCGTGCGCCGCATCTCGACCGAGCTCAGGCCGGGCGTACTGGACGATCTCGGGCTCACCGCGGCGATCGAATGGCAAATTCACGAGTTTCAGAAGCGCACGGGAATCAAATGCCAACTGGCCGCGCGCCTGGAAGATATCGGCCTCGATCGCCCGCGCTCGACCGCCCTCTTTCGCATCTTTCAGGAGACGCTCACCAATATCGCCCGCCACGCGCACGCGACCAAAGTCAGCATCAAGCTCGAACAAAACAACGGCGACGTCAGCCTGCACGTTCAAGACAACGGCAACGGGATTCCGAAAAGCAAGCTTTCCGATCCCCGTTCCCTCGGGATTTTAGGCATGCGGGAGCGCGCGCTGTTGCTCGGAGGGGAAGTCTTCATCCAAGGAACGCGGGGAAAAGGAACCAAAGTAACCGCTCGAATACCCATCGACGCGCATGGTTAAGATCCTGATCGCCGACGATCACCCGGTCGTGCGGCAAGGCCTCAAACAGGTCCTGGCCGATGAGGCCGATATGAAGGTCGAAGGCGAGGCCGCGAATGCCAACGAGCTTTTAGCGAAGGTGCGAAGAGAGTCGTGGGATATCGTGCTCCTGGATATAACGATGCCGGGGCGCGGCGGGCTCGAGGTGTTGAAGGATCTCCGACGCGAGCGCGCTAAACTTCCGGTTCTGGTGCTCAGCATGCATCCGGAAGATCAGTTCGGGCTGCGCGTCCTCAAAGCCGGCGCCGCCGGCTACCTCACCAAAGACAGCGCCCCGGAAGAGCTGGTCAAGGCGATCCGAAAAGTGTGCGGCGGCGGAAAATATATCAGTCCGCTCCTCGCGGAGCAGTTGGCCGTCCGCCTCGACCCCGACGAGCCGAGACCGCCGCACGAATTTTTATCCGACCGCGAGTACCAGGTGATGTGCCTGATCGCTTCGGGCAAAAGGGTGGGCGATATCGCCAAAAATCTTTCGCTCAGCGTCAAGACCATCAGCACCTACCGGCTACGCATTCTGGAAAAGATGGGCGTTAAAACCAACGCTGAATTGACCCGCTACGCCATAGAGCGCGCATTGATCTGAGCCTCTTCTCCCCTGCTTCCGCACCCTCGTACTCCTACGTAGGACAGACGCCGACATAAAAATCAGCGCTGCGCCGATTCCCGGCGGCCGGGGATAGCTATAGCATATTGAGCATTTAATTAATCTGTTTACATCCATAGAGATGAGCATTAGAGTATTCATCGTCGATGACTCCCCGATCGTGCGCGATCGGCTGGTCGACATGCTGTCCGAGCTGGAGGCCGTCGAAGTCGTTGGTCAGTCCGAGAACGCGGCGGAGGCGACGCAAAGGATACGGGAGCTGCGACCCGATGCCGTCGTTCTCGATATCCGGCTCGCGAGCGGAAACGGCATCGATGTTTTGAGAACGATCAAGAAAGAACGTCCGGGCGTGCTGGTCATCATGCTGACTCTTTATCCGGATCCGCAATACCGCGAGAGCTGCATGAAGGCGGGCGCCAGCTTCTTTCTCGATAAATTTACGGGCTTTGAAAAAATCCCCGAAGCCTTGAAGACGTGTAGATCGGGGCGGGAGACGGTCAAACGGATTTTCCGATAAAATTCAAACCGGCCTTGAGGACTTCGGCGGAGTGGATGGCCGACCTGCTGTTTTCGAGCGGCAGAAAGCAGCGCCGATGGGTCGGCTCGGCTATCTTTTTGCTCCTCCTTTTGCCGCTCCTCTTTATCGGCACATTCAGTTATCTGCAAGCATCCCGGGAGCTGACCGCCAACGCTTATGCGCGTAGGCAATCTTTGGCTTATCTCGCCGCAACCACGCTCAAGCAGAGGTTGGATCACTTGAAGGATATCGGCGTCGCCCTCGCCACCCGCGTGCGCTTCCGCCAGTTGATCGGCGAAGGCAAGTGGAACGAAGCGGCGGAGATCCTGCGCCACGTGCCGAAAGACTTCCCCTTCATCGAGCGGCTGTTTTTAACCGATCCTGCCGGCACCCTGATGGTGGACGTGCCGGAGCTTCCGGGAGTGCGCGGAAGAAACTTTGCCTTTCGTGACTGGTACAAGGGCGTGCGCCAAAATTGGCTGCCCTATGTCTCCGACATCTACAAGCGAGCCGTCGCGCCTGAATATAACGTGATCGCGATCTCCATTCCCGTCAAGGCCGAAGATCAGACCATCATCGCGGTATTGGTCCTGCAATTGCGCCTTAACGCCCTCCTTCAGTGGGCCCAAGACCTTGACGTCGGCCGCTCGGGCTTTGTCTACGTCGTGGACAGACAGGGACATGGCGTCGCGCCCCTGGGATCCGCGGCTGAGAATGAGATGGTCGATCTTTCAGGTGTGCCTGCGATTCAGAAGGCGCTCAACGGAGAACGCGGGATAGAGACGGCATGGAATCCGGTTGAAAAGGAACACCGACTCGCCGCGTACGAGCCGGTGCCGGGTTATGGCTGGGGAGTCATCATCCAGCAGCCCGTTACGACGGCGTTCGCCGCCCGGAATAAAACCCTGAGACAAATCCTCCTCGCTTACGGGCTGATCTGTCTTTTCGCGGCGGCGCTTGCCTTTCTTTTCGTCCGCACTCTCGCCGAGCGCAAGCAGCATGAAGAAGCGCTCAAGGGAAACGAGGAGCGGTTTCGCGGCATGGCCGAGGCGGCCGAAGACGCCATCATATCCGCCGATCAGGAAGGCCGTATCACCTTCTTCAACCATGGCGCCGAACGCGTATTCGGCCACGCGAGCGGCATGATGATCGGGAAGCCGCTCACCGCGATCATGCCGGAAAGATTTCGCGACGCTCACCGAGCGGGACTCAAGCGCTTTCTCGCGACCGGGGAAGCGCGCGTGATCGGCAAGACCGTGGAACTGGTCGGGATGAAAAGCGATGGCAGCGAATTTCCCCTGGAACTCTCGCTTTCGAGCTGGAAGGCGGACAAAGGAATTTTCTTTACCGGCATTCTTCGCGACATCACGGAACGCAAGCAGGCGGAGGAAGAGGTCAGAAAACTGAACGAGCACCTGAACCTTCGCGCCCTCGAGCTCGAGACCGCCAACAAAGAGCTGGAAGCCTTCAGTTATTCGGTCTCGCACGACCTCCGGGCGCCGCTCCGCGCGGTGGACGGATTCTCCCGCATCCTGCTGCAAAAGCACGGCGCCGCGCTGCCGCCGGACGCCAAGCGCTATCAACATCTCATATGCGAAAACGCCCAACAGATGGGGCGGCTGATCGACGACCTGCTCTCGTTCTCCCGCCTGAGCCGCCAGCCGCTCAAGCGCCAGCCGGTCGATCCTCGTCACATCGTCGATGAGGCGCTTCAGCACTTGAGCCGGGAGTCCGACAACGGGCAAGCCCAAATCTCGGTCGGCAAGCTGCCCGCGTGCCAGGCCGACCCGGCTCTGCTGAAGCAGGTCTACGTCAATCTGATCTCCAACGCGATCAAGTACTCGCGCAAGCGCGCAGGCGCGCGCATCGAGATCGGCTGTAGGGACGATAACGGCCCGCCGACCTATTTCGTTCGCGACAACGGCGTCGGCTTCGAGATGAAATATGCCGACAAGCTTTTCGGCGTCTTTCAGCGCCTGCACCGCGCCGAGGAATACGAAGGAACCGGCGTCGGCCTGGCGATCGTCCAGCGGATCGTCAACCGTCACGGTGGCCGCGTTTGGGCCGACGCCGCAATCGACAAAGGCGCCACCTTTTATTTCACTCTAGGAGGGGAGGTCCAGTCCCGTGACAGAGAAAACCGTCGAGATACTGCTGGTCGAGGATAATCCGAACGACGTGGAACTGGCCCTCCATGCTTTGAAGGCAAACAACTTCACGGACGTCGAGGTGATGCGCGACGGGGCCGAGGCGCTGGATTTCATTTTCTGCGAGGGCGAGTATTCCCGGCGTAACCCCGATCAGCGGCCCAAGGTCATCATGCTCGATCTGAAACTTCCCCGAGTCGACGGTCTGGAGGTCCTGAAACGAATCAAGAACGATCCGCGCAGCCGCATGATCCCGGTCGTCGTGCTGACCTCGTCGCGCGAGGAGTGCGATATCGTCGAGAGCTATCACCTGGGCGTCAACAGCTATATCGTCAAGCCCGTAGACTTCGATCAGTTCAGCGAGGCGGTGCGCGGATTGGGGCTGTATTGGCTGTCGCGCAACCAGCCGCCGTCCGATGGCTGATCGCCGCGTAAGGATTGCCTCATGACCATGCCGCTCAACGTCCTGATCGTCGAAGACCGGCCGGCCGACGCCGAGCTGATGGTGTACGAGCTCGAGCGGGCGGGTTTCGAACCCGCGTGGAAGCGAGTGGAGACGGAGGCAGATTACCTCCTCGGGTTGGAAACCCATCCGGACATCGTTCTCGCCGACCACACGCTTCCCGGTTTTGGCGCGGCGCAGGCTTTGGAGCTGCTCAAGTCCCGCGGCCTGGATATTCCATTCATCGTGGTCACCGGCAGCATCAGCGAGGACGTGGCGGTCGCCCGTCTCAAACAGGGCGCCGCCGACTATATCCTCAAAGACCGGATGACGCGGCTGGGGGACGCGGTGACGCGCGCGCTTAGGGAAAAAAAGCTGGCCGATGAGAAGGCCAAGGCGGAGGAGGCGCTCAAGAGACGCTATCAAGAATTGGAAGTCTTGCAAGAAATCAGCCAGATCATCCTGACTTCGCCCACCATCACGGCCACCATGGAGGCGATTCTCGAGCGAGTTTTGACCCAAGGGGCCTACGACATCGGCATCATCCGGCTCTTCGATCCCGTCACGGCGACTCTGACGCCGGTGGCCTGGCGCGGGTATCGAGATCCGAAGAACGTCCAACTTCATCACAAGAGAACCGTTGACGCTATGACCGGACGCATGACTGCGCGGGTGATGACCATGAAGGAGCCGCTTATCGTGCAGGACGTTCGGCGCGGCGAAGGGCTGCGAACCTGGACGAAAGAAGAGGTCGAGTCGGCGATCGTGATTCCGGTGTGCGCGCGCGATACGGTCCTAGGCATCCTTCAACTGGGAAACCGTACGCCGCGGCGATTCACGCCGGACGAGAGCCGCTTGTTAGTGGCTATCGGCAATCAGGCCGGAATCGCCATCCAGAAGGCTAGGGCCCAGGAGGCGACCGAGAGGAACCTGGCTCGCATCCGGGCGCTGCACGACATCGACGCGGCTATCACTTCCACTCTCGATCTGGACAAAATCCTCGACGTCCTACTTGAGAAGATCGAGCTATTTTTGCCGATCACGGCGGCCAGCACGGTGCGCCTTTTAAATCCCGAGACTTTGGACCTGCCGTTCCTAGCTTGCCGCGGCGTCGACATTGAAGAATGGCGGTCTCAATCGCGAACCTCGCTGTGCGGTCGGGCCGAGACGGTAGTCCAGACCAGAGCTCCTGTGGTCGCGCGCAACGTTGAGACCGACGCGCGCACCTACAACCCGGAGATTTTCCGAAAGCACAGGCTGATTTCATATCTGGGGGTTCCGTTGATAGCCCACGCCAAAGTCCTGGGAATTCTCGGCCTCTATACCCGGCAGGAGCACGTATTCACGAAAGAGGAGGTCGAGTTTCTCAACACCCTGGCCGGGCAGGCCGCCATCGCCATCCACAACGCGCAGGCCTACGAGGAAAGCAGACAACAGGCGGCCGCGCTCGAAACGGCCAACAAGGTGAAGGACGAATTCTTGAGCGTCATGTCCCACGAGCTGAGGACTCCGCTGAGCGTGGTCCTGGGCTACACGGGCATGATCAAGGAAAAGATGCTGGGCGAGGTCAATCCCAGGCAGGAGGAGGCGCTGCAGAAGGTGCTCGTCCGCGCCACCGACCAGCTCTACATGATCAACGCCATCATGCAGACGACCCAGCTCGAAGCGCGGGCGATCGCGTTGGAGCGCCATCTGGTGAATCTCTCGGATCTGCTGTCCCAGCTCAGGTCGGACTACGACCTAACGCATAAGAAAACCGAGGTCCAACTGATCTGGGACTATCCTTCAGAGCCGGTGCCGCTCGTCACCGACAGCGGCAAGTTGAGGCAGATCATTCAAAATCTGGTGGACAACGCCCTCAAATTCACCGATCGGGGGAGCGTGACGGTCTCGCTCCGCGTAGCGGAGGAAGAGAAAAAAAAGTGGCTGGAACTGCATGTGGCCGACACGGGAGTCGGCATCAGCCGGGAACTGATTCCCCGCGTCTTCGAGAAATTCTATCAATGCGACAGCTCGGAGACCAGGCTTTATAGCGGCGTCGGCCTCGGCTTGTACATCGCGCAGAAGTTCACCGAGCTTTTGCGCGGCACGATCCACGTTCAAAGCGAACCGCGAAAGGGATCCACGTTTACCGTGAGGCTGCCGTTTGAAGATTGATGCGATGAGAAGAGCACGGCTAAAAATCCCCGGGCGGGCCGCCTTCGCGATCGCGGCGTTCGCCGCCTTTTCTTCTCTGACGGCTTGCCGGCAGCAGGACAAAACCCCGGAGCAGTCCACACTTCGTGTCGGCGTCTATCTGGCCCAGGGCTATCTTCCCTTTTTCGCGATTCAAGAGCTAGAGCTGGACCGAAAGCAAGGGATCAAGCTGGCGCTGGAGAAAAAAACCTACCTGGGCGGCGCCGCCGTGATCGACGCCATCGCGGCCGGCTCCGTCGACCTGGGCAGCGCAGGGAGCGTGCCGCTTATTTCCGCCGCCGCCCTCGGAGTCGTGCCGGACAAAGTTCTGGCCGTCGCCGCCAATAGTTTCGCCGACCCCGATCATCCGGCCTCCGCCGTTCTCGCCGATTCTCGCGTTACCGATTGGAAAGACCTGGAGGGAAAGCTCATCGCCGTCAACGCGGTGACCAGCATCCAGGGAGTCGCCATCAAGGCCCGCCTCAAGATTGAGAACGTCAAAAACTACAAGCTCGTGGAGATGTCCTTCGCCAACATGGGACTGGCCGTATCCGGAGGCAACGTTGCCGCAGCCGCGCTTTACGAGCCGTTCCTGAGCCAGTCTCTTCTTCGCGGCGACGGCAAACTGCTCGGTTGGATCATCGGCGGGCCGCCTTTCGTGCGCATACAATCGACGTTGATCGTTTTCAGCGCCGATCTCTACCGCAACAAACCCGAGACTGTGAAGGCCTTTCTGCGCGCCTATTTGCAAGCGGTGGAATGGATCAATAAAAACCCGGAGCGGGCCCGCTCGGTGCTCGCCAGGTGGATGGAGCTGGATGGAGAGATCGGCCGCAAGATCCAACTCCTCCGCTGGCCGGAGAACGGACTCAGCGATCCGGCCTCGCTGGAACAGATTCAGTCGATCATGATGGATGTCGGCATGCTCAAGGAAAAAATCGCGGTCGATCGAATTTACGACGAGACCTTGTTGAAGGAAGTCCTCGCCGAGAAAGCCGGATGAGACTCAAAAAAAGCCCGTTGTCGTTCAAGTTGTCCGCTCTGGTCATGCTGGCGGTGTGCCTGACCGCCGCGGCGAGCGCGCTCCTGGCGATCTTCATCGGACGGTCGATTTTGCGGGAGCGCGCGCTGGAGGCCAATATCAACAGCGTGCAGTCCTATGCCGGCGCCATCGGCTTTTACCTCGACAACGCCAGCTCGGTCTTGGAGATCGCGGCCGGCCTGAGAGATCTCCGGCCGTCGGCTTCGTCCGAGCTCGGCGCTTCGACGCGGCAAGGACTCGCTCCGAAGAGCGATCTCCCCGAGCGGCGCATCGCGGCGGATATCTTGCGCCATTCCAAGGTGTTCGAATACGTCATGCTGCTGCGCGCGGATGGATCGATATATCTGGTCGAGCCCTACGAACTCCAAATCGGTCTCTCGCGCTCCGATGTCGCCTTCACTTCCTGGTACAAAAACTTGTTACGCTCGGGAAAAACCACGACCAGCGACCTCGGCATCTCGATCGTCACGCAGCGACCGACCGTCGTCGTGGCGGCGCCGATCTATGGACATCATGGAAGGATCGCAGGCATCTGGGCCGGCGGGTTGCGTCTCGAGGAGCTTTCCAAAATCGGCCATGGCGGCCAGGAGACCGGCGCGCTTCAGCGCTGGGGATATATCACCGACAGACGCGGGCTGATCGTGGCGCATCAGAAAAATCCGAAATATGTCCTCGAACAGACCGACTTCAGCTCGGTGCCGGCGGTCCGCGCCGCCCTGACCGGACAGTCGGGGACGGGCCAATGGTTCAATCCGGTAGAAAGCAGCGAGCGGTTGGGCGCCTATACGCCTCTACCGGACTTGGGCTGGGCGGTCGTGTACACGACGCCGACCAAAGTCGCCTATGCGCCGATTGATAAACTCACGCAAAGCATCCTTCTTGCCGCGCTCGCGCTTTTCCTTCTGATGGGGACCGCCGGGTGGGCCATCGCCCGGAGAATCGCTCTACCGCTCAAAAATCTCGCCCGGGCAACGGAGGAAATTGCCGCCGGAGAATACATCCCCAGCACCGCGGCGAGCGGCGGCGATGAGATCGATCAACTCGCGGACAAACTCAACCGGATGGCGGGCGCCTTGTGGCAAAAAGAAGCCCAGCTCCGCGAGCGGAACGACCAGTTGCGGGAAAGAAATAGAGAACTCACCGCCTTTTCCTACTCGGTCTCCCACGATCTCCGCGCGCCGGTGCGGCACATCACCGGCTTTGCCGAAATGCTGCAAAAAAACGCCGCCGCAAAGCTCGATGAGAACAGCCGCCGCTACCTGGACGTAATCCTCAAGTCGGCCCATCATATGCGCATTTTGATCGACGACCTGCTGGCCTTCTCGCGCATGGGAAGAATGGAGATGCAGAACACGCGCTTGAGCCTCGAGCGGCTTACCCAAGAAGCCCTCGAGAATCTCCAGGCCGACTCTCAAGGACGAAACATCGCGTGGAAGATCGGCGCGCTGCCGGAGACATCCGGCGATCCGTCCATGCTGCGCCTCGTGCTGACGAATCTCATCTCCAATGCCATCAAATTCACCCGCACGCGCGACCCGGCCGTGATCGAGATCGGAAGCCGGAACGGGGACGGGGACGAGGTGGTGGTGTTTGTGCGGGACAACGGGGTCGGCTTCGACATGCAATACGCGGATAAATTATTCGGCGTCTTCCAGCGGCTCCACAGCGCGGAAGCGTTCGACGGCACCGGCATCGGCCTGGCCCACGTCAGGCGCATCGTGCTCCGTCACGGCGGCCGCACCTGGGCCGAGGGGTCGGTGGACGGCGGCGCGACCTTTTACTTCTCGCTGCCCAGAGTTTCAATGAAAAATCAGGAACCTTCAAAGGAGAAACAGGATGGAGAAACCCAAACGCATCTTGCTGGTTGAAGACAGCGCCAACGACCTGGAACTCACGATGCTGGCGCTGGGCGAGCACAACCTCGCCAATGAGGTCGATATCGCCCGCGATGGGGCCGAGGCGCTCGACTATCTCTTCCGCCGAGGAAGCTTTCAAACGCGCGATCAGGGCAACCCGGCCATTGTTCTCCTGGACCTCAAGCTTCCCAAGATCGACGGCTTCGAAGTCCTGCGCCAGATCAGAGCCGATCTACAACTCAAGATGATTCCGGTGGTGGCGCTCACCTCTTCGCGCGAGGAACAGGACTTGATCGAGACTTACAAACTCGGCATCAACGCCTACGTGGTGAAGCCGGTCGATTTCCATCAGTTCGTGGACGCCGTCAAAAAGCTGGGCGTCTTCTGGATGCTGATCAACGAACCGCCGCCGGGAACGGCG
>DASXUF010000090.1 GCA_036504975.1 Candidatus Binatia bacterium
CCGCAGTCGGTGCCGGCCATGACGTTTTCGCGCCCGACGATCTTGGCGTAGCGCACCAGCCGGTCGGCGATCAGCCGCGGGTGCTCGACGATGTCGGTCGCGTGGCCGACGACGCCGGGCACAAGAACTTTTCCTTCCGGCAGCTTGACCTCTTCCCACACGCGCCATTCATGATCGTGGCGCGGATTGGACGCCTCGATGGAATAAGTATTGGCGCGCACTTTGAGGATGAGATCGACGATGTCTCTTAACGGTATGTCGTACTTGTGCGGGCCGTGATAGCTGCCCCAGCAGGTGTGGAAGCGGACGCGGTCCGGCGGTATATCTCTCAGCGCGTGGTTGAGCGCGTCGACGCGCATCTCGGCGTACTTGCGATACTCCGCCACGCTCATGTCCGGGAAAATCTGCCACGCGTCGGGCAGATCGGGATTGTCGATCTGGAGGAGAAATCCCGCGGCGACGATTGCCTTGTACTCCTCGCCCATCGCTTCGGCCAGCGCGAAGAGATATTCTTCGTCTGTGCGGTAGTAATCGTTCTTCAGCCAGTGCTCCATCGTGCCGGGCGCGACCGCCGGCAGGAACGCCTCCTCGTATTTCACTCCCGCCAGGGCGGCCTTGAAAGTTTCGATGTCCGACTTCACCGCCTCGTAGCCGATATACTTGAGCGGCCCGTTGCAGAAGACGCGCCAGACGTTCTCGCCGCGCATCGTCGCCAATCGCTTCTGGAAGTATGGCGCAAACTCCTTGAGATCGCGGCCGAAGATCGTCGACGGCCGCTCGCCCGCCTTAGGCGGACGCTCGACGAAGCCGCTCAAGCGCTCGCGCGCATAGCGCGAGAAGTTGGGTTTCCCCAACTCGCCGTCGTTGATGATGTCGAGACCGCACTCGATCTGCTTCTTCACCGCTTCCGCCACCGCGCTGCGCACGAGCCGCGCGAGCGCGTCCGGGTCGTAGGGCCGGCCGTTGTTCTTGGCGAGGAGCATGGCCTTCAGCTCTTCCGGCAGCGGCAGGCTGCCCGCGTGCGTCGTAAGAATCCGCTCGGTGCTGCGCTTCATCTTGCTTGCCCTTCTATATAATGCCCCGTACGATCCGAATTAAAATGGGACCGGATTAGGGAAGCAATTGCTTCGCGCGCTCACGAATCTCGCGTGCTTTGCGGACTCCCGCTTGAAAGCGATCCTCGGCATCTTTGCGTTGAACGGCGTCCTTAGCCATGAGCAGGGCATCGAAGAGCACGGAGTAGATCTTTTCAATCGTAGCCGCGTAGGCCCTATCGATGATTTCTTGGTCCGTCATGGTTACCTCCACGTTTCCTAACTTCTTCTATAGTTTCGAAATTCGGGCGTCAAATGGAAAAAACGGCACCCTGGGTATACTCTCCTGCTATATGCTTGACAGCACAGAGGTGTCTCCATAGAATCCTTGCATCTAGGGAGGTAGTAACGTGAGCAAAATTAGACACATCGCCTACCGGGCGGCGGACGTGGAAACCATGGCCAACTTTTTCGTCGACGCTTTGGGAATGAAAATCACCCAGAGACGGACAAATCGAGCCATCGATTTATCCGACGGCACGATCAACATCACCGTCCTACCTCTGCGCGGCACCGAAAACGAGAATCAGGGCATCGACCACATCGGCTTTTCGGTGGAAAACGACGACGAGGCGGGCCGCCGTCTCGAAGGCGCCGGCGCGAAGAAGATCGCCACGATCGAGCTGGGCAGCGCCGCGCATTACGAAGCGAAGTACAAGGGACCCGAAGGGATCGTCGTCGATATTGGCAAGTGGATCGGCACCGCTCCAGTTAAAGGATGAAGGCTGAGGGATGAAGGATGAAAAAACAATCACCGCTCGATCCCGATGAGTTTCATCCTTCCGCCTTCATCCTTCAGCCTTTCTTCACGACTCCCACATTTTGGAGGAGGAGTTGATGGTTGCGTGTAAGTTTTTGGCGAAGTCGTTCGCCGCCTGCGTGTCCATCGTGTAAGCGAAGCGCGCGTACTCCTTCACCGCCATCACGGCCGGCAGCGGATATTTTTTCAGCTTTTCGATCAGCTCGCTCGCCGCGGCCTCCAGCTTGTCGTGCGGAACGACGCTGCTGGCGAGACCGAAGGCGAGCGCCTGGCGCGCGTCGATCTCCTCCGTGGAATAAACCATATACAGCAGCGCTTTCCGCGGCACGCGGTCGATCAGCGCCGACATGGCGATCGTCGGCATGATGTGGTGCGACATCTCCGGCACCTGAAAGCGCGCCTTCTCGCCCGCGAGCGTCACGTCGCAGAGCGCCGCCAGCGCGCAGCCGAAGCCGGCAGCTCTGCCCTGCACCACGCCGACGATCGGCGCCTTCGACCTGCGAAACGCGTCGTAGCAATTGAAGATCGTCTCGCTCCGGGCGCGGAAGTCGTAGGCCTCGATCGCGGGACCGCGCTTGCCCATGGCTTCTCTTCCCATGCAAAACTCCTCGCCCGCGGCTTTGACAACGATCAGCCGCGAGTCTTTCGCCGCGCCGTCGATCATCTCCGCCAGCGCGCTGATCGCCGGATCGCTCAAGCGGTTGCCGATCTCCGGCCGGTTGAGCGTGATCGCGGCGACGTCGCCGTCGCGTTCATAGATTAGCGATTCAGCCATTGTACCTCCGTCACTCTGAAGGATTATGGAGCTAGTCCGGATTATTCACTGTTTCCCTTGGCGTCCTTTGCGCCTTTGCGCGAGACTTCTTACCCGCTCCGAATTTCTCATCGCGCCAAGACGCCAAGATCGCAAAGAATACATAATTCGCTGCAAGCATCACAAACGCTCCTCCAGCCAATCGAGCATGAACGGCAAGTTCCGCGCCCAGTCGTCGTGGCTGCAGTGGATCGTGCCGCCGGCGCTCGGGTCGTCGTAGATCTTCAACGTTTTATCGGCGCTGCCGATCTCGGCGAAGAGACGCTTCGCGCCGTCGACGCTCATGAGGCGGTCTTCGCCGCCGTGGGTGATCAAGGTCGGGCAGGTGATTTTTTCCGCCACGCCTTTCAGCGTGAATAATTTCAGCCGCTCGCGCGCTTCGGCGTCCGTAACGCCGCCGAGAATGCGCCGCAGCGTCGGCTGAAGATGCTGGCAAAACAGGTACAGATCTTCGAGCAGGCTGTAGCAGCCGGACCAGCAGACGAGCGCCTTCACGCGCCGGTCGAAAGCCGCGGCGCGCGGCGCGTAATAGCCCGCCATGCTGATGCCGACGACGGCGATCCTTCTTGCATCGACCTCCGGACGAGAGACGAGATAGTCGATGCAAGCCATGGCCGGGACTTCGTAATCGTGGCGCATCGGAATGTTTTTAACGTAGTGCGACGATCCACGTCCCGGCGTATCCGCGAGCAACACCGCCCAACCGCGCGCCAGCATCGGCCGGGCGCCGAAGTAGATTTCTTCGGCGTAGGCGTCCGCGCCGCCGAGGAAAAGGATCGCCGGCCACGGGCCGGGCTTCGGATTTATCGGATGACAGAAATAGCCGTCGTATTCTTCACCGCCGCAGCGTACGCCGATCGTCTCGATCGGCGGCGAATGCAGCCGGGCGGCGGCGCGGAAATTTTCCCGGGCTTTGAGGAAGCGTTGGGTCTTCTTCGCCATCTCCGCGGCGGTAAGAAACACATCCGACATTCGGTAATACTGGTTGGCGTGGAAAAACTGTTGCATCGCGGTCTCTCGGTGGCCTGCGGTCAGCGCCCGCTTTGCATTCGCCTCTGTCTTTTCGGCCAGATCCAGCCAGCCGCGCTCCCACCCTTCTCTGTCTTCCGGCTCGAGCCGTTCGCAGAGCCGCGCAATTTCGAAGAAATCGCCGCCCCCCTGCTGCGCTTCGGCGGCAAGCCTGAGAACGTGAAAACCCCAAGGATGATTCGGTCGTAGAAAGTTCAGCACAGTCCTGCTCACGAAGCGGCACAAAGAACGTAGGAAAAATCACCCCGGCCGTCAAGGCGATGAAAAAGGCCCATCCGGTTTTGGCTGACACACTTTAGATGAGGAAAGCGTTTTTTGCGTCTCGGCGCGAAGGGAGAAGGCATCTCGCGCAAAGACGCAAAGTCCGCCAACGCTCCTCAAATCCCCCTCTTTCCCCCTTTGTCAAAGGGGGATGAAAGGGGGATTTCTGAATTTCTTTGCGTGCTTGGCGTCTTGGCGCGATGACTTAAACTTCGTGCTCTTCGTGACCTTCGTGGTGAAATAGAACGCAACGTCCGAGTCCAATGAATATGAAACTAACCTGAAAGGAGAGATGCCCATGCGCGGCTTCAGCTTTCGTCGAATCTTAACCTTGGCTCTTGTCATGTCGTTCGCGCTCGCCGGGCGAGCGGAGGCTCAGGAATGGAAAGCGAAATGGGACAAAATTCTAGCGGACGCGAAGAAAGAGGGGAAAGTCGCCGTCGCAGGACCGCCGGGCACGGCCTACCGCGACGTCATGAGAGGATTCGAGAAAAAGTATCCGGAGATCAGTCTCGAGTTCCAAGGATTCACTCCGGCGAACTTTACTGCGCGTTTTTCAAAAGAACGACGGGCCGCGCAATACCTTTGGGATATCTATATTACGGGACCGACCAGTTTTGACGTTACGGGAAAGAAGGCCGGAGACCTGGATCCGCTTAGACCGCTCTTGGTGCTTCCCGAGGTGCGCGACGAAAGCGCCTGGTTGGGCGGGTTTGCAAAGGCTTTTTTGGATTCGGAAAAACAATTCATTTTCGCATTCCAGGCGGAGGTAACTCCCCAAGTCCAGGTAAACCGGGAATTCGTTCCCGAGAGCGAATTAAACAGCGTCAAGGGGTTATTGAACCTAAAATGGAAAGGTAAGATCGTCATCGATGACCCGAGAGTGGATGGAGCAGGGAGCGGGCGAATTGCTCTATGGACGGGTCAACTCGGCGAGGAGTTTGTCCGCGCGCTGCTCAAACAAGACTTGGGGCTGACGCGTGACGGTCGTCAGCTCGCCGATTGGCTGGCACGCGGAAAGTATCCGATCGCTATCGGGGCCAATGATACCGAAATTGGCGAACTGCAGAAGCTGGGTGTCGGTCTAAAAATCGAGCCTCTGGCGGGTAAATTAGCCGAGGCATGGCGCATGAGTACGGGCTGGGGCGCCGTTCGTTTGGTCAACCGTGCACCCCATACCAACGCTGCCACAGTTTTTATCAACTGGCTGCTATCCAAGGAAGGACAGACGGCGTGGGCTACAACGGCCGGCAGGCCGAGTCGTCGGATGGATGTTCCTCGCGTGGCCGGCATGTCCCCCGAGCCCGGGGTGGACTACTTCGATATAGATCGTGAGGAACGATTGTCTCTTCGAGACAAGGCAAGGGAAATCGCCAAGGAAGTCCTGCGGTAGTGCGACCCTCACCCCTTCCCTCTCCCGCGTGCGGGAGAGGGTGAGGGAGAGGGCGTGATTTTCATCGCTCGGCGCCGGCTAATATCATATCGGTCCTCTTCAGTGTCTTACCCGCGCCAGTACAGCCTGCAAAGCCTGATTCATTGGCTGCTGTTGGGCATTATCATGCTCATGGTCTTCTATCCGGCCGGTCTTATCATCATGAGCAGCTTTGAGACCCAAGGAGCCAATCGTGTTTCGGAGTTTGGTTTGCATGCCTGGAGAATCGCCTTTTCCGATCCGGTGATGACTTCCGCGATATGGAATACCTTCACGATCACCCTGGCGCGTCAAGCCATCGCGTTGCCGGTTGCAATCCTGCTTGCATGGATCATCGCCCGGACCGACATCCCCGCCGCAACGTCGCTCGAGTTCCTGTTTTGGTTGGGTTATTTTCTCCCGCCTCTCCCCGTCACCATGGGCTGGATTTTACTGTTAGATCCGCAATATGGTCTGATCAATCAATGGCTCGCTGTTTTGCCGTTCATTAAGGAAGCTCCTTTTAATATCTATTCGTTCTGGGGGATCGTCTGGGCGCATCTCACGACCTCAACCATCGCCGTGGAGGTCATGCTCTTCACCCCGGCGTTTCGCAACATGGACGCGACCCTCGAGGAAGCCTCGCTGGTATCCGGAGCGGGAATTCTCCGCACGCTGAGGCGAATCGTGATACCGATCATGACACCGATCGTGGGTGTTGTTTTGTTGCTCGCCGTCGTCCATTCCCTTCAAGCATTCGAGTTGGAGTTGATCTTGGGATTCCCATTTCGGTTCTACGTGTTCAGCACGCAGATCCACTGGCTGTTGAACCAACAGCCGCCGCAGTTTTCCTCGGCTACCGCGCTGAGCAGCATCATCTTATTTGTCATGGTGCCGCTGATTATTTTGCAACGCAGAACGGTCGCCCGGCGGGATTATGCAACCGTGGGCGGACGCTACAAAGGCCACCGGCAAAGTCTGGGGAAATGGAGGTTGCCCGTCTTCTTTTGCCTGCTCGCGGTGGCGCTCCTGATTACTGTGGTCCCGCTCTTATTCTTGACGCTCGCGTCTTTCATGGCCCGCTTCGGTTACTTTAGCGTGCCCAAGCCATGGACTTCAGCGCATTGGGGCCGGGTCATTTATGATCCTGTGTTTCTCGATTCATTAAAAAATACCTTGGTGCTGGCGGGCGCGACGGCGATCCTATCGGTGGCGCTTTTTACGCTCGTCGCTTATGTCGTCATCCGGTCTCGTTTTGTCGGCCGCGCGGCTCTGGATTTCGCTTCCTGGCTGCCGTCTACTTTGCCGGGGATCATTCTAGGTCTCGGCCTGCTGTCCTTGTTTCTCGGGACTCCGCTTCTGCGGCCGTTCTACGGTTCCATGTCGCTTTTGATTCTCGCGACCTTGATCTCCAGCATGACTTTGGGCGTTCAAATAATCAAAAGCGCTTTGACTCAATTAGGGCTCGAACTCGAGGAGGCCGCAATAGTCGCCGGAGGATCGCGTTGGAATAGCTTTCGAGATATCGTCTTGCCTATTATTACGCCGACCTTGCTTCTCGTCGGGACACTGAGTTTTATCGCGGCCGCGCGAAATGTCAGCACCGTGGCTCTCATTGCCACAAGTCACACCAGACCCTTGTCATTGCTGCAGCTCGATTTTTTGGTCGACTCTCGTTACGAAAGCGCCGCGGTCATTGGAATTATCGTGGTCGTCTTGACCACCGGAGTCGCCCTGACAGCTCGTCTGCTGGGGTTGAGAGCGGGTATTGAGAGGTAAAGACGAAATCCCCCTTTCATCCCCCTTTGACAAAGGGGGAAAGAGGGGGATTTGAGGGCTACACGGAATCATGAAGAAACAAAAAATCATCGGGAGCTCGATTCCCAGAGCGGGAAGCGTGGAAAAGGTCACGGGGAGGGCGGTGTACGCGGTCGATGTGACTTTGCCAGGGATGTTGTGGGGCAAAGTGCTGCGCAGCCCGA
>DASXUF010000091.1 GCA_036504975.1 Candidatus Binatia bacterium
CTGACGAGGCATGCTCTCACTCTCAGCTTTCAGCGATCAGCTTGCAATATCTAAAGCGAAGCATGAGCTGAGATCAGCTCGTCAAGCCGACTTTTTGTAGTACTTGTCCATCTGGCTCTTGGCGCCCGACTTGGCGCAGGCCTCCTCGAAGATGCGCCGCACCATCGGATCTTCGTCCTCGTACTCGATCTGGTGCCCGCCGAGCTTCACGTCCACGTCGGTCTGGCCGCCGCCCTCGCCCATGATGCCGTAGTATTTCTTGCTGCCCCAGCGGAGCGCGAGATAGCGCGCGGGAGTCGCGCCGGAATTGAAGTGCTGGTGAAACCAGTCCGCCGGCGGCACCACCACGCTGCCGGGCTTCCAATCGTAGCGTTTGATCGGCTGTCCCTTCGGCCAGAGGAGAGAATAACCCTGACCGCTCAAGACGATGACGTGAGCGCCGGGTCCGTGGTAATGGGCCTTCTTATAAGTACCGACGGGAAACTGCGACACGTGGCCGCACATCGTGTTCTCGGCGATCTGAAAGCGGACCTGTGAGCCGCCGGCGCCGCGCTCTTTCCATTCGATGAGATTCAGGTTCTTCGCGTCGGGCACGAAGTTGGTCTCCCAAACCCTGCCCGCGTACCACGTGCCCTCCTTTGAAAAGTAATCGTCCTCGGAGTTAAAGCGATCCTTGAAGACATACGGGCAGTTGAATATGAAGTCGAGATTGTGAATGAGATTGATCATGATCGGCGCGCTCGTGACCGCGAGATAGCGGGCCGGCTGCGTGCCGCTGCCGTTGAAGTGCTGGTAGTTGGTGTTGAGCGGCGGCGAGAACAGCGATCCCTCCTGCCACTCGAAGGTGCGCTTGGTGCCGCCGTCCTGCCACATCGTCGTCGCGCCCCGGCCGCTCACGATGTAGACCAGCTCCTCGAACATATGCTTCTGCGGCTTGAGCGATTTGCCCGGCGGGATCTCGCAGATGTAGGCGTCGTTGGTCTCGCCCGTGCCTTCGAGGCAAATCCGCACGGCGTTCCCGCCGACGCGGTCCCAGGGCGAGAGCGGCACTGCGTTGATGTCCTCGACGAAAAACCCCTCGACCAATTGAATTCCTTCGGACTCGATCCATTTACGGTACGAGCTTTTCTTCTCCGCGATCTGCTGGGTCGAAATTTTTGGTTCCGGCATGTCGTATTCCCCTTTCTTATCTTCCTTTGATGTTTAATTCCTTCTGTGCTTCGCGCAACGGACCCAGGTCCGCGACCTGGTCCGGTGAAGCCGCCTGATCGACTTTCAGCGCTTGTCTCGCCTGATCAATGACCAGCTTGAGTCCGCTCTCCGGGATGCTGCCGTCCGCGTTGAACACCTTCACGGTTCCGTCATAGGAAGCGGCGGCGCTCTCACGATCGGTCCGGCCCCACTCCGCCAGGATCTGAATTGTTCCGTCCCGGTTGGCCGTGATGAAGCGGTTGGCCTTGATCAGCGCCTTCAGCACCCGCTTGATCTCGTCCGGCCTCTCTTTGATTTTTTTCGTGTTGGCGCCCAGGCCAACGAAGGGAAGGCTGAAGAGCTCGTAGGCGCGAGCGAGCACGTTGAAGCCCATCTTTTTCCCTTCGACGTCGGCCGGCGGGGAGATCACCGCCACGTCGACGATGCCTTCTTTCAGCGCGCTGAAACGCGCGCGGTCCGATCCGAGCGCGATGATCTTGAGATCCTTTTCCGGATCGAGGCCCGATTTTTGAAACATCATCCGGGCGGCGACGTCCGAAGTCGCGCCGAACGAGCTCACCGCTAAAGTTTTCCCCCGCAAGTCCTTGACGGATTTATATTCGGGCCGGGCGATGAGCGTGTGCGTGGAGCTGTCCAGAAAACTGGCGACGACCTTCATGGGCAAACCGCGGACCGCCGCGCGCACCACCGATCCGAAAATCATCGTGTAGTCGATGTCGCCGGTGGACAGCGCCGTAATCGAAACGTTCGCGTTCATCCGGATCAGCTCCGGCTCCAGCCCTTCTTCTTTGAAGAAGCCTCTCTTCTGCGCGACGCCGCCGGTGAGAAAGGCGACGTCGAGGCTGGAAATCGACACCCGGATCTTGTCCGCGGCGAGCGCCGCGTCGCAGAGCAGCAACGTCGCAGCCGCGACAATAAACACTCCTCGCACGCGTGAGATGATCCGATTCATCGCGATACTCCTAATTCTTTCTGCGCTTCGCGCAAAGGGCCCAGGTCCGCCACTTCATCGAACGAAACCGGCCGCTCGACCTTCAACGCCTGCTTCGCCGGCTCGATGACGAGCTTCAGACCGCTCTCCGGAATGCTTCCGTCCACGTTGAATACTTTGACCGTTGCGTCGTAGGACAGCGCGGCGCTTTCCCGATCCGTCTTGCTCCATTCCATCAGCACCTGAACCGCGCCCTCGCGGTTGGCCGTGATGTAGCGGTTGCCTCTAATCAGAGCCTTGAGTGTGCGCTTGATCTCGTCGGGCCTTTCTTTGATCTTCTTATGGTTAGCTCCAAGACCTATGAACGGCAGCTTGAAGACCTCATACGCGCGGGCGAGGACGTTGAAGCCCAACTTTTTTCCCTCGACGTCCGCCGGCGGGGAGATGATCGCGACGTCCACGATCCCCTCCTTCAATGCCGCGAAGCGCGCCTGGTCCGAGCCGAGCGCGATGATTTTTATCTCTTTCTCGGGATCGATGCCGGAGGATTTGAAAATCATGCGCGCGGCCACGTCGGCGGTGGCGCCGAAGGAGCTGACGCCCAGCGTCCTACTCTTCAGATCTTTAATCGACTTGAATTCCGGACGCGCGATCACTGTATGCGTGGAGCCGTCCATGAAGCTCGCGACGACTTTCATCGGCAGACCGCGGACGGCGCCGCGCACCACCGAGCCGAAGATCATCGTGTAGTCGAGGTCGCCGGTGGCGAGCGCGGTGATCGAGACGTTGGCGTTCATTCGAATGATCTCCGCGTCCAGCCCTTCCTCTTTGAAAAAGCCCCGCTTGAGCGACACCGCGGGGGTGAGAAAGGACATATCCACGCTCGAGATGGACAGCCGGATCTTGTCCGCGGCCGCGACCGCAGAATCGAAACCGCCAAGGAGCAGAAAAAACAACAGTGCCACGAGACCGCAGCTCCGTAAGTTCTTACGAATCCTTTCCGGTTTCATCCTTCATCCCTCATCCTTCATCCTTTCTGTCCGCTCGCCTCCAATACCGACGCCTCGATTCCCGGATAGCAACCGCAGCGGCAGATGTTGCCTCTAAGCCACTCGGCGATCTCCTCTCGGCTCGGAGATGGATTTTCGAGCAGCAGCGCCTTCGCCGCCATCAACTGTCCCGGTGTGCAGTAGCCGCACTGGGCGCCGAGGTTACGGACAAATCCTTGCTGCAGCGGATCGAGCCGTTCCCCCACCGCCAATCCCTCGACAGTCGTCACGGATTTTTCATGCGCCTCGAACGCGAGATAACTGCACGAGCTTACCGGCAGACTGTCGACTAGAACGGTGCACGCGCCGCACACCTGCGATTCGCACGAACGTTTAGTCCCGGTGAGCTGGCGGCGCGTCCGGAGAAAATCCAGCAGCGTCTCTTCCACCGGAACCTCGCCTTGCCATTCTTGGCCGTTGACCGTCAAAGCGAGTTGGAAGTTTTCCGCGCCACGATCTTGAATGCCACCATCGTCACCCTTCGACAGGCTCAGGGTGACCGGGCGGGAACGGAAAGCGGACCGTTCGTGCTGAGCTTGTCGAAGCACGGATGGCTCCGGTTTCAAACAATCGGTCTCCGACCTTTCATCTTTTGTACTCGCGGCTTGCTCCAGCGCTCGGCCTAGCAAAACCTGCGTCATGTAGAGTTTGTAGTCGGCCGAGCCCAGCAGATCGTCCACCGGCTCCAGCAGGTCTCTTAGGTAAGACCTTTTATCCCGGATGATTCGCTGAGAGTCGGCGATGCTCGCGCCGCGCAGCGCGCTCTCCAGATCTCTCAACCGCTCCGGCCTGGGGCTGACGCAGCCGGCGGCGAGTCTCGTTTCCTCGATCCGGTGGTTTTTTATTCTTGCCGCCGCCGCGACTCCCAAGGTCGGCCGCTGGAAACGATGCACTCTGAGATAGGCGCTGGTCCATTCGGGCGGCAAAGGTGAAACTTGCACATCGGCCAGCAACTCATCCGGCTCCAAGGCCGTGACGTACATTCCAACGAGAAATTCTTCCAGCGTCATTTGCCGCGAGCCTTTGCCGCTCGTGACATTCACTTTGGGTTCGTAAATCAGCAGCGCCGCGCCCGCGTCCGAATGAGGGTCGCTGAAGCAAAGGTTGCCGCCCAGCGTGCCCTGGGCGCGCACGCGGACGTTCGCCACCTGCGACTCGGCGTAAGCGAACGCCGGCAGATAGCGCCGCACCAGCGGGTCGCGCTCCAGACGATGATGTGTGGCGCAGGCGCCGATCTTGAGGACGCTGCCGTTCCAGTCGATGCGGTGTAGATCATCGATGCCTTTGATGTTGATAAGATAGTCGAGATGGACCATGCCGTTACGCATCAGCAGCACCAGCTCGGCGCCGCCGGCGTAGAGCTTGGCGCCGTCTCCGAGACGAGACAACTCGCTGGAAGCTTCGGCCACGGTAGTCGGTCTCAAAAGTTTGAACGCGTTTAGCATTTTTCACTTTTGCCTTTTGACCCTTCGACTAAGCTCAGGGCAGGCCTTTTCCTTTTATAATTTCCCCATCGCCCGCAGGATTTTTTCCGGCGTGATCGGCAGCGAGGTCACGCGCACGCCGACGGCGTCGTAGATCGCGTTGCCGATCGCCGGCGCGACCGTGACGATGGAAGTCTGCGACATCCCCTTCGAGCCGAAGGGGCCGGGGCCGTCCTCGTTTTCGAGCATGTCGGCGTAAAACTCCGGCGGCAGGTCCTCCAGCACCGGGAGGCGATACTGGAATGGATCGCCGTTCATTAGCTGGCCGTCCTGATAGATCACTTCCTCGTAGAGCGCATGGCCGATCCCCATCACCGCCCCACCCTCCACCTGCCCCTTCGCCGATGGATAGTGCAGCGCCCTCCCCGCGTCGGCGACGGCGGCGAATTTGAGAACGCGAAGCTCGCCGGTCTCGCAGTCGATCTCGACCTCGGCCGCGCCGGCGCTCGGCGCCCAATGATCCATGCCGCTAAAGGAGGAGTCCTTCGCCATCGGCGGCGCGCTGTGGGCGCCGACGGCCTTGACCACCGAATTTCCACCGGCGGAGCGGACGATATCGGCAAAAGGAAAACTATTCTCCGCGCGCCATAGGCATCCCTCGGCCACTTTCCACTCTTCCGGCTTTCCTCCCTTGATCAGGCACGCGAGCAGCACCAGCTCGCGCTTCAAATTTTCGCAGGCGTTCTCCACCGCCTTGCCCATCTGCATCGTCGTGCGCTGCGCGCTGACGCCGCCGAACGGAAGATGGACGGCGGTATCCGGCTGGGCGACCTTCACCTCGCTTTGCGGAATGCCGAGGGTTTTGGCGGCGACGACGCCGATGAGATTGTGCGTGCCTTGTCCGATCTCGGGCGCCGTGTGCTGGACCTTGACGACGCCCTTCGCGTCCATCGTCACCAGCGCGTGCGCCCGGCCGCCGCCCTGCGAGCCGTGGCGGAGGCTCAGCGCGAGCCCTCTGCCCCACACGACACGTGTGTGGAGGGGAGGCGCGCTGTTCCGCGAAGCGGAACGGCCATCCCACTGTATGGCTGAGATCGCCTGCTGGATCAGCTCCGGATAGTCCGTATCCATCTTGGGAGTTCCCTTGGCGACAAAGTCGCCGCGCTTGAGAACGTTCTTCTTGCGAAACTCCACCGGCTCCATTTTCATCTGCCGCGCGACGCTGTCGATCGCGCACTCGATGCCGAAGGTCGTCTGGACTTTGCCGGTCGCGCGCGTGTGGCTCGCCGGAACTTTGTTCGTGTAAGCACAGCGCGCGTGAATCCTGAGGTGAGGGATTCGGTAGCAACCCCAGGCGGAGATGACCGCGTTGTGCGTCGTGGTCGCGCCGCCGGTGGTATAAGCGCCGGTATCGACCAGGAGATCGACCCTGAGCGCTGTCAACGCGCCGTCCGACTTGACGCCGATCCTGGCTTTGTAGACCATCGCGTGGCGGGAATTTTGGCGAAAGCTCTCCGCCGCGGAAGGACTCAGCTTGACCGGCCGCTGGATTTTACGCGAAAGAAACAAAGCGGCGACGATTGAATTCGTGATGATTTTTGCGCCGAAGCCGCCGCCGACGTACGGCACTCTGATTCGCACTTTGTCGATGTCGAGTCCGAAGAAGTGCGCGAGCTCTCCGGTATCGCGAAACGGCGAAGTGGTCCCGGCCCACAGATCGATCTCGTCCTGGACGAAGCGCGCGACGCAGCCGCCGATGTTTTCCATCGGATGGTGGAACATCGCGGGCGAGCTGTAGGTCTCCTCGAACACGAGCTCGGCCTCTTTGAAACCTTTCTCGATGTCGCCCCATTCGAGCTTGTCCTCAAGCAGGAGATTGGAGCCGTGTTTTTCGTGCACGAGAGGCGCGCCTGGAGCAAGCGCTTCTTCAGCGCTGCATACCGGCGGTAGCGGCTCGTAGTCTATCTCAATGAGGCCCGCCGCCCGATGGGCCGTGCGCGGATCATCCGCCGCGACCAAGGCGACCAGCTCGCCGTCGAAGCGAACCTTGTCGATGGCGATAAAGTTCTGGTCGGGGCCGATTTTGAGCAGCTCGTGTTTGTGCTCGGGCAAGAGCGGGTTCAAGCCGTCCAGCTTCTCGCGGTGCACAACGCCAAGCACGCCGGGCAGCTTTTCCGCCTTGGAAGAATCGATCGAGCGGATACGCGCGTGCGAGTACGGGCTTAGGAGCGTCGCGCCGTGAGCCAGTCCGGGCAAGTCGGGCAGGTCTTCTACATATTTCGCCTTGCCGACGACCTTCTCCTGCAAATCGGTCCGCGGCTCCGGCTCCCAATTTTGAATTTTGAACCTGCCGTGAGCCCCGTCGAACGGTTTTGAATGTTGAATTGAAGATGCCATGCGAAATTCCTTCGACCCTCTCCCTCACCCTCTCCCACAGGGAGAGGGAAGGGGTGAGGGAAAACCCTCAACTTTTCCTCTTCATCGCCCGCCAAACCTTCTCCGGCGTCAGCGGCACGGATTGCATGCGCACGCCGACGGCGTCTTCCACCGCGTTGCAGACCGCCGGCGCGACGGCAAGAATTCCACCCTCGCCCATCCCCTTCGCGCCGTACGGGCCGGCGCCGCCCCCTTCTTCGAGGATGATCGTATGAAACGCGCGCGGCAGGTCGCTAAAGCGCGGCAGCCGGTAGTCGATAAGGGTTCCGTTCAGGAGCTCTCCGTTTTGATAAACGAGATCTTCGAACAGCACCTGCCCGAGGCCGAAGACGGCGGCTCCTTCGTCCTGTCCTTCGCATTGTTTCGGGTTGATCATCCTGCCCGCGTCGGTGAGCGAAATATAATTCGCGACCTTTACTTCTCCCGTCTCTTCGTCGATCTCGACTGCGGCGGCGCCGAAGCCGATCTCCCAGAAAGGCGACGGATAGCCGAGCGGAACGGCGTCGTTGCGCGGCACCTTAAAATATCCCCGGCCGACAATCTCGCCCTCGGCCTCGCCGAAGCGGCGCCGCATCACGTCCCGCAACGCGAGGCTCTTGCCGCCGCCGGAGAGTTTTCCTTCCCGCAGCGTAACGTTCGCCGCTTCGACGCCGAGCACGGCCGCCGCCGCGCCCAGAAGCTGCTCGCGCGCGTCGCCCGCCGCCCTCTGCATCGCGAGCCCCATCACCGACGTGGCGCTGCTCGCGTTGGTCCCTTTGTCGAACGGCGTGTATTGGGTGTCGAGCTCCGCCGCTTGAACGCTTTCAACGGGCACGGATAATTCCTCTGCCACCAACTGCAAAAATACCGTGCGCATGCCCTGGCCGATCTCCACCGATCCCGTGGACATGACGACGCTGCCATCGATCAAAATCTTTACCATGGCATGCGCCGCCTTGTTGGTCCCGCCTCCGTCTTTCACGCATGCGGCAATTCCCTTCCCTCTCTTGATCGAACCCTCACCTTTAACCCTCTCCCTGCCAGGGAGAGGGAAGGGTGAGGGTTTGTGAATCGCTTCCGCCACCCGACGTAACCCAGACGGAAGATCGCAGTCGATCGGCGTGTCGCCCAAGGCGTACTCGTCGCCGCGACCGAGTAAGTTCTTGTGCCGCAGCTTCACTGGATCGAGGTTCATGCGCCGCGCGATCATGTCGAGATGCGAGTCGTAGGCGTAGGCAACCTGCGGCGCGCCGAAGCCGCGAAAAGCGCCGGCCGGCACCGTGTTGGTGTAAATCGTATAGGCGTCGGTGAGCACGTTGGGAATCGGATACGGCCCATGCGATCGGTAACCGGCCTTTTCGGTGACCGAAGGGCCGGAGTTCGCGTAGGCGCCGCCGTCGAGATAGAGCCGGCATTGCCGCGCGATGAACGTGCCGTCTTTTTTGACGCCGGTCTTGATCGTGACGCGCGCGCGCGGCTGGCACATCGTCCTGAACGTCTCCTCCGCGCTGTTGGCGAGACGCACGGGCCGGCCCGCGATCCGCGACAGCGAAGCGGCGATCGCTTCGTTCTTCACTCCGCTTTTCGCACCGTAGCCGCCGCCGACGTACGGGACGACGACGCGAACGCGGCTCAAAGGCAGGCCGAAAATGCGCGACAGCTCCTGGCGCAGCGGGAACGGACTCTGCGTGGATGACCAGACTATTAAATTATCGCCGTCGAATTTCGCCAGGCTGACGTGCGGCTCCATCGGATAGTGTTGCGCGCTGGGAAAATGAAACGTGTCTTCGTAGACGAAATCGGCGGCGGCGAAGCCTTCATCGACGTTGCCGCGCTGATAGCGAAAGTGGAGGCAGATATTGCTCCCTTCGTGGACGACGTGGCTCGCGCCCCTGCCGTACTCGGGCTGCTTCCGTCCTTCGAGGCGCTCGTGCACGAGCGGCGCGCCTTCGGCCAGCGCTTCGTCCACCGTGAGAACCGCGGGCAACTCCTCGTACTCGACCTCGATCGCCTTCAACGCTTCCACTGGGATGCGTTCGTCCGTCGCGGCCACGGCCGCGACGACGTCGCCGGCGTAACAGACTTTGTCCATTGCGACGACCGGCTGGTCCTTCACGTACGCGCCGTGCAGAGGCGATGCGACCTGAAGATTCTCCCGCGTTAGAACGGCGAGCACGCCCGGAATCGATTCCGCCTTGCGAGAATCGATCCGGCGAATCTTCGCGTGCGGCAGCGGGCTGCGTAGAACCTTGCCGTATAGCATCCCGGACGGTTTCATGTCGCCTGTGTAAACCGCCGCGCCGGTCACTTTATCCTTGCCGTCAGCGCGAGGAACGTTCTGTCCGATCGGCGACTTCAACTTGGCCTCTTCCTATCCCGATGTATATTAGATTTTGGATTCATAACTCAACATTCAAAACTCACAATTCAAAATTTTCATTTAATCACCTTGTCCGCCCGGTACAGCATGGACTGCGGAATCGTCACGCCGATCTGCTTTGCTGTTTTCAGATTGAACATCAGCTCGAACTTCGTGGGCCGCTCCACAGGGAGATCGGCGGGCTTGGCGCCTTTCAGGATTCTGTCCACATAGGTGGCGACACGCCGGTAGCTGTCCGCGAGGTCCGCCCCGTAGTACATGAGCCCGCCGGCCTCGACATCTTCCTTCCTGAGGTACACCGCTGGTAACCGATGCTTTAACGCAAAGGCCGCGATCCGTTTTCCGTTAGAAAATATTAACGGGCTCGTAGCCACGTAGAGTCCATCCGGCCGCTCCTTGTTTAGCGCAGCAAAAACCTTATCGAAGTCGTCCACAGCTCGTACCTCCCAAGGCCGAATAGTCAATTTCAGCGCGCGCGCCGCGGCGGGGAAAACCTCTTTCACGTCGAATGCATCGAACGGAGAGGCCGGATCGTAGAGAACCGCGACACGGGCAACTTTGGGAACGGCTTCTTTGA
>DASXUF010000092.1 GCA_036504975.1 Candidatus Binatia bacterium
GAGACGTTGCCGTCGCCTCCTTCTTCGCCGTCGAGCAGCGGCTTGCGTCCGGCGAAGCCGTCTTCGATTTTGTGCCAGTGGCCGACGCTCTCCTCGCCGAAGCGCCAGCAGAGAAACACGATCTCGCCGCCGAGCAGGCACGGAAAATCGACCAATCCTTCCTCGATTCCCTTGCAGACGCAGCCATAGGCGTTGATCTCATCGACCAGGCATTTCACTTCGTGGATCAGACGGGCGATGGCCTCGTTCCGCTGCAGCGATTTCATCAGCTCCGGACTCGACGGCAACAGCCGCTCGGCGCGGACCACATCCTCGCTCTTCTCTCTCAGAGACTCCAGGTGATCCAAAATCCGCTGCACCAGCGGCCGCAACTCGGGCAGCAGGCTATTGGCCTCATTCACGGTAAACAGACGCGGAACCTGCTGCTGCGACGAGCTCATTGTCTTCGACCTACAATCCCATGCCTTTGCGGATTTCACGGAGCAGCGCGATGTTGTCCGTGTGCCCCGTCATGCGCGCCGTCACCGCGCCGCGGATCGGCCGGCCCAAAAGGTAGAAGTCGCCGATGACGTCGAGGATCTTGTGGCGCGCGAATTCGTTGGGAAAGCGCAGCTCCGTGTTAATGACCCTCTCATTGTCGATCAAAATACAGTTGCTGAGCCGCCCGCCGTTCACGAGCCCGACTTTTTCCAGTTGCTCGATGTCCTTCAGAAAGCCGAACGTCCGCGCCGGAGCGATCTCTTCTTTGAACGATTCCGGGCCGCGGGCGACATAGGTATGTTCCTGGTGTCCAACCGGTTCGGGATAATTGAGCACGTACTTGACGCAGAACGTTTCTGAGGGCTCCACGCAGATCGACTCGCCGTCCTTCTCTTTGACGCGGTACGTCCGATCGATAGTGATCTCGGACCACTCCTCATCCTGCTCCTCGATCCCCGCGTCCTCGATCAAGCGGCAAAACTCGAGCGCCGAGCCGTCCATGATGGGGATCTCGCCCTGTATCTTGACCAACAAATTACTGATGCCGTAGCTGTGCAGCACCGCTAGAAAATGCTCCACCGTGCCGACCACGATTCCCTTCCCGCGCAGCGAGGTCGCGTAACCGGTCGAGCCGACGTAGTCCAGATGGGCCGGCACGGTCGCGTCGGCCGAGATACCGCTGAAAAGAACGCCGCTGTTGGGAGGCAGCGGATGAAGCACGACTCCGGTCTTGATTCCCGAATGAAGCCCCTGGCCGGAAAATACGACGCTCTTTCCCAGCGTCTTCTGCTTGAGCGCTTGCGCGCGGCCGTTTTTCGCCCCCATCGCGCGCCCGGAGCGCCGGGCCTTCGTCTCTTTCGGTTTTTTAATTTTTGTCTCGGGACCGCCGGGCTCGCCGAGCGCGCGCCGTACGGTCAGCAACAGGCCTTCCAAAGAAAGCGGTTTTTCGATGAAGTCGAACGCGCCGAGCTTGGTCGCCGTGACGGCGGTGTGAATGTTGCCGTGCCCGGAGATCATCACCACGGGGACTTCGAACTCTTCCTTTTTGATCTCTTTGAGAAGGCCGATGCCGTCGACGTCCGGCATCCAGATGTCGAGGAGCACGAGGCGCGGATGCTCGTTGCGGATCAAATCGATCACCTGGCTTCCATGCGACGCCTCGATGACGCGATAGCCCTCGTCGCTGAGAATCTCGCGGATGGATTCCCGCACGCGGTCTTCATCGTCGACGACCAGGATCGTTCTCTCCGCGCTTTTTGTTTTCACCCGTTCCACCGCAGTCTCCCTGCTTTTAAGAAGAAGCCGCACGCTTCTGCGGCGCCCTGAGAGCCGCATGGTCCCGGACCGGCAGCTCGATGATAAACCTCGTGCCCTTGGGTTCGTTGGGGCGCACGCGAATGTGGCCGCGATGGTCCGCGACGATCGCGCTGACGATCGCCAGGCCGAGACCGGTGCCGTCTTTTTTGGTCGAAAAGTACGGCTCAAAAATCCGCGCTCTCACCTCGGGCCCCAGACCGCAGCCGTCGTCGGCGACCTCGAGGAGCACGGCTCCGGAAGCGCGGGAATAGGAAGTCGAGATTTTGATCTCGCCCTTCTCTTCGACGGCGGCGACCGCGTTATCGAGGAGATTGATGAGCACGCGCTTGATCTGGTCGCGGTCAAGCTCCAGCGCCGGGATCTCGCCTTTGCTGAATTGAAAGTTGATCCCCTTATGCCCTTCCTTGAACAAAAAAAGCGCCTCCCTCACGATGTCGTTGAGATCGTTGGCCGTTAATTCCGCCGCCGGCAGGCGCGCGAACTGCGAAAACTCGTTGACCAGATTTTTTAGATCTTCCACCTGTTGGATGATCGTCGCCGTGCATTTGTCGAGAATACCGCCGTCGCCGTCCAGCAGCTTGGCGTAGCGTTTTCTCAGCCGCTCGGCGGAGAGCTGGATCGGCGTCAGAGGGTTCTTGATCTCGTGCGCGATCCGGCGCGCGACCTCGCGCCAGGCCTCCATCCTCTGGACTTTCTGAATCTGCGTGATGTCTTCGAGAAAGACCATGATGCCGAGGTCGTTGTCGTCGTCGTCTTTCAACATGGCCGCCGTCACCACCGCGGTGAGAATCTGGTCCGGCAGCGGGATCTTGACCTCGCGCTCGATGGTGCCGCCGCTCTTTACCTGCTCCATGATTTCGCGCATGACGCGGAGGTGCTCCGCCGAGAAAACTTCCGCGTAGTTCCGGCCCGGCGCCTCATACGCCTTCACGCCCAGCATCTCCTCCGCCGCTTTGTTCATCGTGGTTATGTTTCCGGCCTGGTCCACCGAGATCACGCCCGCGGCGATATTGCCCAGCAACGTGCCCATGTAGCGGCCGCGGCGCGCGAGCTCCAGATTGATCTGCTTCAAATCGCCGGTCATCTGGTTGAACGAATCGACCAGAGTGCCGATCTCGTCGTCGCCGGACGCCTCGATCTTATAATCCCAGTTCCCGTGCGCCACCTCGTGGGTTCCTTCCGCCAGCCTCTGGATCGGCACGGTAATCCCCTTCGCCAGATAAAGTCCGAACCACGTCGCGGAGAAGATGATCACGAGCGTGATCAAGAGCAGCGTCAGGATATAACTGTTCTTGACCGGCCTTTTAAGCGCCGTGAGGTGTTTGTACTGCTCGTAGGAGCGCGAGATCTGCAGCGCCCGGTTGGTGATGCTCTTCGGCACATAGTAGTCGACGACAACCACGCCCAAAATTTTCCGGTCGGCGCTGTAGACCGGCACGCCGCCACGGATGATGTCCCCTTCGCCGAACGCCTGGGTTCGCGTCACCTCGAGCCCGCGCAGCGCGCGATTGAGAAAATCGGACTCCGGCTTGATGGTGACGCCGGTCGGCACCTGATCGTTGAACGCGACGACGACAAGCTGGCGGTCCGGAGCGAAGACTTCGACGGTGCCGAGATTATATTCGCGCTGCTTCGCCTGGATGAATTCCTTGAGATCGGCCGTGCGCTGGGACTCGAACAGCCCCTCCTGGGTCATTCTCTGGCTCAATTGCCGCGCGTAAAACAGCGCGTTGTTGGCGGAATTCTGGTAATACGCCTGGCCGATTTCCAGGGAGCCCTGAAGAGCATTTTCAATTTGAACGTCGAACCACCGATCAAAAGAGCGCGTCACAAGTCCGCCGGAGACGACAAACAATAACAGCGTCGGAACCAGCGAGAGAGCGACAAACGCCAGCACGAGCCGGACGCGAAGGCGCGAGCCGAGAATGCGCTTCTTGCGCTCGAAGATGAGCTTGACGAGATTCCTGACCACCAGGAAGATCAGCAGAACCAGGAGAATGATGTTGATGTTGATGAGGAGAAAGAACGCGATGTTGTTGCTGACCGCGTTATCGGGTGAGACTTCCGGAAGCTGGAACTCAAAAACAGCGAAGATCACCACCGTCAGGGTGAGGGCCAGAATGACCAGCCCTTCCCGCTTTCGTCTCTTCGCCTCCTCGCGTCGAAGGCTTTCTTCTAAGTCTCTTGCCGTGTCCATAGATTGGGTTCCGGGTTCCGGGTTTGGCGACAAATCGAGACTCGAAACTTCGGTGATCTGGCGAGATTTTACCTTCGGAACAGGTAAAGGACAAGAGTAATAATGAGGCTCAGCAGTACACAGGTGGTGAGCGGAAAATAAAAAGTGAAATTTCCCCTGCTGATATAGATGTCGCCGGGGAGCCGGCCGAGCCACGGGATCTTCGATCCGAGCGAGAAAAGCACCCCGAGAACGACGAGAAGGATGCCGAAGAGAATGAGCGTCTTCCCAAAAGTCCCCATGACCCTTCAGCCCTTTAACTCTTAAACCCTGAAACCTGTTTTTAGAAGAGCGTCGGCTGCTTTTTGGCGGCACTTGTCTGCGTCGAGTCCTGCTTGCGGCCGAAGTGGTCGTAGGCGAGCGCGGTCGCCACCCGGCCGCGCGGCGTGCGGTTTAAAAATCCCGCCTGGATCAAAAACGGCTCGTAGACGTCCTCGATCGTGTCTTTCTCCTCGCCGATGGCGGCGGCGAGCGTCTCGACGCCGACCGGGCCGCCGGCGAACTTGTCGATCAAGGTGAGCAGCAGCATGGTGTCCATTTTGTCGAAGCCCATCGGATCCACTTCCAGCATCCGGAGCGCCTCTTCGGTGACTTTCTTTGTGATGCGCCCGGCGGCCTTGACCTCGGCGTAGTCCCTGACCCGGCGCAGCAATCGGTTGGCGATCCGCGGCGTGCCGCGCGAGCGGCGGGCGATCTCCGACAACCCGCCGTCTTCTTCCTTGACGCCGAGGAGCGCGGCGGAGCGTTTGAGAATCTTCGCCAACGCCTCCGGCGCGTAAAAGTCGAGACGGAAGATCGCGCCGAAGCGGTTGCGCAGCGGCGAGGTGAGAAGTCCCGAGCGCGTGGTCGCGCCGACCAAGGTGAAGCGCTTGAGATCGAGCTTGATCGAGCGCGCGGAAGGCCCCTGGCCGATCATGAGGTCGATCTGATAATCCTCCATCGCCGGGTAGAGGACTTCTTCGACGACGTGATTGAGGCGGTGGATCTCGTCGATAAAAAGGATGTCGCC
>DASXUF010000093.1 GCA_036504975.1 Candidatus Binatia bacterium
GATAAACAAGACCCAAAAACCAAAGCCCCAGTTGGCCAGAATGCCGAACCACACCACTCTGCCGAACCACTTGCGATATTTGCTGTTCATGTCGGGTCTCCTCGGTAGAGAACGACGCCATTTGGCCGCGTGCCGATCAGAGGGTCTTCATGTATTCGACGAGCGCCTGCTTCTCCGCGTCTCCCAGATCGGTTCCGTAGAGGTGTCCACCGTTGCCGTTGCCGCGCAGCCGGGTATCGAACTTGAAGAACTTTCTGCCGTCTTCCGCGGCCACGTTCGAGACAAAACCGACCTTCTTCTTGTCGAACACATCGTACCCCCGGTAGAATTCTTTCGGCCGCTTGCCGGGTTTTTCCAGAAGATCTCTCAAGGTCGGCACCGAGCCGTTGTGCAGATAGGGCGCTCTCAGCCAACTGCCGTCCAGGAGGTGATTGGCGTAGCCGTCCGTGGCGCGGAAATGAGTGAAATGCCACTTGTAACCCGCGCCGATCGTGTTCATGCGCTTGGCCATTTCCTCGTCGAAAGAATCGGCGCGCTCCGGGTCCGTGCCGAGATATTTGCTTGGAACCACCTTCCCGACTTCCGTGCCGCCGGGGTCATGACACTGCGCGCAATAGCGCTGGTAGATTCCCTTGCCTTTGGCCGCGAGGCCATGGTCGATCTCAAAGGGATAGGGCGGCGCTTTGAGATTCCAAATCCACGACTTGATCCGTTCGATCCGTTCCAAGTCCAGGGTCTCCGGAGTGGCGCCGGCGCCCAGGGCGGCGCTCAAGTTGCGCTCGTCCACCGAGCTGTTGTTGCCGTCCCAGTGCACCCACTGACCTTCGCGGCCCCGCTGGTTCCAGATGGTCATGTAATCGGCCGTCCCGATGGTGTCGTCCGTGGTCATGTCGAGATTGAAAACTATAATTTTATAAGGATTGAACGTGTCGACCCGGCCGGGACCCCACAGCGGCCGTTTGAAGATCGCCGTCGTCTCCTTCGCCCTTTCCACGAGCGCCTTCCGCGTCGGCTCGATCGAAAGCTTGGTGATGATTCGATCGACCAAGCCGAGATTCTCGGTCTCCTCGACCGCCGCCATGACGTTCTTGGTCGTGAAGCGCTCATCCTCGGCGCAGCGGAAGAGAAAGTTGAAGTAGTCCCAGAGATTCAACTGATGCGCGGAAGCGGCGAGGTAGGCCTGGGGTTTGCCGTCGGGAGTCTCCCTGACCGTCGCGGTGTGGCAGAGAGCGCAGGTGGGCCCCACGCGTTCGAGAGGTCCTACGGTGCGCTTCGAGAAACCTATGGGTCTATCCATTCCCACTTCCTGGACGACGCCGATCGAGCGCAACCCGCCCGGCATCAAGTGAGAGCATACTCGAGGCATGGCCTTCCAGATAAGAAATGGGATCCCGTTCGTGTCGCTCCCGATGGAGCCGTATTTGAAGTGTTGCTCGTCGTTGGCGTAATCGACCGGAATATTCCTGCGGTTGACCTGGTTGTAGATCGAATAAGCGACCACGCCGAGGACGACCAAAATGAGCAGGAGACGTATGACGCCGAATCCCGTAGAAGTCTTCATGCGACGAGCAAGGCTCGACTGAGTTTTCATGCCTCTATCCCCTTTCCGGGACCAACCTCGTTTTTTCCCGGTCTGATAACGACCCGAAGAGCCGGCGCCCCGAAAAATCTCGACATCCCGATCTTCTCCGACGGCCGAGCCTAAAAGAAATAAAGGTAGATCAGGCAGGCGACTAACAATAGACTCAAGCAAACGATCCAGAATCGCCGCTTCTCGTAGATTTCGACCGGCGTCAATCTCTCTTCGCTCTTCATGTTCCCTGCTCCTGTCGCTACACGCCAAACCGGATGTTCAGTACGTCGGCGGGTCGAAAACCGACATGATGCTTTCCATCATGTTCCGATACTTCTCATCGAAAGTGGCGCCGTCATAGCGCGAAAGCTCGTAACACCCCAGCGGGTTCTCGATGTCGTTCACCAGGCACTTGTTGCAGTAAGTGCATTCCTTGTCCGGATCCGGGCCGTTCTTTTCCATGAGAATTTTCGGCAGGTCGTTGTTGGCGATCAGCGGGCGCGCCATGGTCACGCCGTCGCACCATCCCTCGCGGATCAACTGCGCGATGACCGAAGCATGCTGAAATCCGCCGGTGCACAAGATGGGGATTTCATCGCCTTTGTCTTTGAAATGCTGCTTGATCGCCCGCGCGTAAGCGGCGTTGATGCCCTCGATGATGGGCCCGCGGCGGTAGATCCACCAGCGCCGGAACAGCCACCCCAGAATCCGGCTGCGGAACACGATGTAATTGGGGAAAACCGTCCGAACGCCCGATGACAGCATCCCATCGTACCAACGCCGGGCGGCGAGCAGGGGAAAGTCGCCGGGCGGGTTGCGCGGATGGGGAAAAGTGCTGCCGCTGGAAACGTGAAACGCGTCCACCCCTTCGCCGTTGTCCCGCAGAATCTCGCAAATTTTAAGCGTCTCCTCGAGCGAGTTTCCCGGCTTCAGCCAGGGGTAAAGCCAGTTATTGTGATCCACGCCGTTAATCTTCATTTGCAGGTGGAAATCTCTGCCGACCTTTTTTCGAATCGCGCGCACGACCTCGAGCACGAAGCGGCTGCGATTCTCCACCGCGCCGCCGTATCCGTCGTCCCGGTCGTTGATGCCGGAGCTGAGAAACTGCGTGAGCAGATAGCCGTTGGAGCCGTGCAGCTCGACGCCGTCGAGCCCGGCCTCCCGAGCCCGCCCCGCCCCCTCGGCAAAGGATTGCACGGTTCCGGCGATCTCGCCTTTGGTCATGGCCTGAGAAAGAATCCCGTGGAAAAAGTCCTTGGTGTTGGTCGAGCTGAGCGGCTTCCAGAAAAGATTCTCGATGCCGCCCATGTCCTGCTGGCGCCCCGAATGGCTCAACTGCATGATGTATTTGCAGCCGTTGTATTCGGGTCGATGAATCCGTCGCGCCAGCTCCTTCCAAAACCCGAGCTTGTTGTCGTGATCGATCATCGCGTAGCGGACCAGGATGCGGCCGCGGACCGCGACGGGCGTGAAGGCGGAGATGATCGCGCCGATCCCGCCGCGGGCGAACTTTTCCTCCCAGTTGAGGCGGGCGTTCCCCCCATGGCCGTTATAATCGTCGAACATTCCCGAGATGCTCGACCGCAGCAGCCGGTTCTTGATCGTCAGATTTTTACTAAGCTTGAGGGGCTCGAAGATAACGTCTCTGTCGGCGGAATGGCTGGGAATATTTTGCTCGGCCATCCAACACCCCCTGAAGATCGTTTTTGTTGCTAAGAGTTATATAAGATTTATGTCGTTGTCAATAAAAAAATTCTTTTCCGACTATGACTGAGGCGTGCCGGTCTAAACCGAAGCTCAAGCCGGCGAGCCGGGGTAGGTCTAAAATTGACGCGTATAGAAAATCAGCCGGCTACGGCATTTCTTGCAGCAATCGGCCGTAGCCTGTGGCGGGCTGCCTGACGTGTAGGAGCTTTTGCACGGCCCACACGCGCGTGGGGACGGGATGAACGACGGGAACCTGAAGGTCTTCCTCCAATAAATGGATGATATCGAGCGTGCGCCAGCCGGAGCCGAGCATGTAGATCGCCTCGGCGCTGGGATGATTCAAGAAGGCTTTTTTGGCGTGGGCGTAGACTTCCTGCGAGGAAAGCCGGCCGACGTCTTCGAAGGCGACCGGAATTCCTTCCATCGCCATGACCTCGAAGCCGGCGTCTCGAAAGTAGGCCGAGAACATGTCGTTGATCTTTCCGGTAAAGTAGGTGACGCCGACGAATTGATTGATCTCCAGGGCGCGGAGAGCATCGACCTGGGTCTGGCTCGCGGTCACGATCGGGACGTTATATTTCTTCTCCCAGCCTTTGACGATCTCCGTCTCGCCTTTGTAGCCGTGGACCATGAAGGGCGGCGCACCTTCGGGATGGATGAGATCGACCTTGTAGCCCGCCAGCTCGGCGACTTTGGATTCATAGGCATCGAGCGCCTCGCGAAATTCATCCTCCGTTCCCCGCTTGAATCCCACGAACAACGGAATTACGCCGATGCCTTCCGGCAACAGGCGGATGAATTCCTCCAACGATCCCGGTCGATGCGTCGGCTTGATCAGACCTACGGTTCCGCGCCAACTGGTATAAGACATAAACGCTACTCCGTCATCCGCGCGCATCCGTCGAAGGACGGACCACCGTCGGGGTGACCCCCTCTTAGTCTCCCCCTTTGTAAGGGGGAGAAAGAGAGGGGGTGCTCACACTCCGGCTAAAATTTTCCCGAACTTTTTCTTCAGCTTCGCCCTCAACTCTTCACTCACGTCGACAACCGTAGGAAACTTACCCTTGAGCTTGCGATCGTAGGGCATGCAGGCGTCGATCAGAATGCGGTTGTTGAAATTTCCCGGAAGAAACATCGGGTCGCGTCCCGAAGACCAGGCTTTCTGAATCGTGTCGATATCGGTCACCGGATCGAAGCGAGTGCACATCGCCCAGAGCACCTGATCGAGGTCGGAGCAGTCGATGTCCTCGTCCACGACGACCGTCCACTTGCCGTTGTAGGCGCCGGCGGCGCAGGAAGAGGCGACGTGCAGAACGTTGCGCGCGTGGCCCGGATAGCGCTGGCGGATCTGGATCGCCGTGAAGCGCGTCGCCGGTCCGCCTTCGTGGTTCCACACGCCGAGAATTTCCGGCAGGCCGCACGCCTCCAGGGCCTGCCAGATCTCCGCCGCGCCGGCGATGCCTTTCAATAAACCCGTCTCGTCCACCGGCTTGTGCTGCGGCGCGCAGGTGAGAATCGGATCGTCGCGGTAGAGAATTGTCTTCACGTCGATGTAGGGGCGCGGCACGACGTCGTCGGAGTAATAACCCATCCATTCGCCGAACGGCCCTTCCGGCTTCACGTGGCCGGGCACGGCCTCGCCCTCGATGACGATCTCGGCGTCCGCCGGTATCGGAAAGCCGGTGTACGGGCCTTTGACGACTTCCACCGGCTCGCCTCTGAGACCTCCGGCGAAGTCGTATTCCGATACGCCGCGCGGTAGCGGGCTTGCCGACAGCATATAAAGGAGGGGGTCCTGGCCGCACACAACGGCGACCTTCATGCTCTGACCGCGCTCGAAATATTTGTCGCGGTGAATTCGGCCGTGCTTGCCTTCCGTGATCTGGCAGCCGATGGTTTTGCCGTCGTAGACCTGGCAGCGATAGGCGCCCAGATTGTACCAATCGGTGTCGGGATCTTTGGTGATGACCAGATCGGCCGTGCCGATGTAACGCGCCTGATCGAGCTCGTGATGGATGGGCACGGGGAATTTGAGCACGTCGACGTCGTCGCCTTCGAGGACGTGGTCGAAAATCGGGCCGCTCTTCACGAACTTCGGCTTGATGAAGTTCATGCTTTGCATGCGCTCGTGATAGGCCTTGACGATGTCCGCTTTGCGCTCGTATTCGAGCGGCAGGCCGAGCGTGAGCGCGACTCTCTTGATCGAAGAGAACTGGCCGTAGAGAGTTCGAAAGCCTTTCGCATAACCCGGAACCTCGTCGAAGAGAATCGCCGGCGCCGTCCCCTTGCTGCTCTGCGTGAGGAGCTGGGTCGTCGCGCCCATCTCGCGGTCCCAGTGCGCGCCGTCGATTTTCAGCAGCTCGCCCAGCCGATCGACCCGGTCGAGCCAGTCGCGGAGGCCGCGATACGCGACTCCCCTCTCCAGCGGACTTATCTTCTTCTCCGGACGAGCCATCG
>DASXUF010000094.1 GCA_036504975.1 Candidatus Binatia bacterium
TCCTCGGAATACTCGGGTCGTACTCTGTGCAGGCTCAAAACGATAGACGCAGATCGACCTCCGGTCATTGGTCTTCGGCAGCACAACACTATCATTTTCATCCGCTGTGCTGTACCCAGTGGTACATGAATTACTCTGTGGAATTCTCTTTGGATGTTTCTTCCCTTCTCTTGAGCAAGACGGAGGCCAAGCATCGACAACTCAGGACAACTGCGAAAATTCCTGTCGTGGCGAGATTCGATTCTTGGTTCTGCAAAAAGAGAGGGAGGATTTTATTGGAAGTGGGAAATACCAGCCCTATGCGCCGTCAACGAAACGGCCGGAAGTCCGGTCTCATCAACAATCATTGGACTTGGCGATTCGCTCCACTCCGAGGAGCAGCCGCTCGTGCTTTTCACTGTCGAGAATGACGGCGTCGAGAAGGGCGCCGAAAAACTCGCTCTCATCGGACGGCAGTTGATCCTTCAGCTCGCGGCACGCCGCGACCGTTTCCCCGCTCGTGGTCCTGGAGCTTGCGCATGTGCCGGACGAGCTCGAGACGGTCGATGACCCACGGCATATCCTGCTTGCGTCTGTTTTTGATCCGCAAGTACTTTGCCATCATCCGGAGCAGGCCGTGATGGCGCTCTTCGTCGTGGAGAATAAAATCGATCAGAAACCGTATCGGGCCGCTCTCGATGGGTCCCGCCAGAGAGCGGTATTCTTCCATGATGCCGCTTTCCGTCTCCACGTGTTGGTCGAGACGGGCGGCGCAAACCTCGCGCTGCTTATCGGGGCTCGGACCCTTTTCGCCGGCATGTTTTTTAATCGGTTCCGCGCTTGCTTTCATCTTTTCGCGCCTCCTGTCCCGGTCACAGCCGCGCGAGGCAATCCTGCGCGCAATCCTCCCGCCGCGGCCAGCGCGTGCAGTCTTTAACTCTGAGCCGCGGGCGGCCGACGAGCGAAGAGCAGGCCGCGCGGCGCGCGTCGACGACGATCTCCGCGATCGCCTTCGTCTCGGGACAGGTCACGACTCGTCTTCGGCGGAAACGTCGGTAGCTATCCAAGGCCACGGGGAGCAGAACGAACAAGGTTCCGAACGCGAGCATCGCGGCGATGGCGATCAGCGGAGCGGTCATGGCAGGGCCTCCTTTGAGAATTTTTCCACTTGATAATTTTACGAGCAAAAGCGAGGCCAGAAATCGGCATTTGTTCTAGCCGTTAGACCGCGCACGCGGCATCTTTCAATTCTTAGTTCTGCAAACAAATCGCGAAATTTTATTGGAATTGGGAAGGCGGATCGGCCGATTTGTCGTCCTAAACTTCTCATCGTTGCATTTTCCCATCTTAGACCCCGTGGCATATCTCTTGCTCGATTTGTTCTTGACGCAAAGTACGGACGTAAAGGAGTCCCGTGTCGATATGATGCCGCTTGAGGCCGAACGACTATCCCGCAGCGAACGCCCGCAAGGCCGATTCGTTTACGCGCGCGCGCCGCTGCTCGTTTACTGGGAGCTCACCCGAGCTTGCGATCTCGCCTGCCGCCATTGCCGGGCGGCAGCGATCGCCGGCCGCGACCCGCGCGAGCTCGATACCGCCGAGGCCGAGGCTTTGCTGGAGAGAATTCGCTCCTTCGGCGAGCGCGGCGGCCACCTCGTTCTCACCGGCGGCGATCCGCTCAAGCGCCCCGATCTGTATTCGCTGATCGATTACGGGGCCAGGCTCGGGTTGACCGTCTCGGTCGCGCCCAGCAGCACGCGTCTGCTCACGCGAGAAGTTTTTCAGCGCTTCAAGGATACCGGCGTGGAAAGCATCAGCCTGAGCCTCGACGGCTCGACGCCCGAGCGGCACGACTGCATCCGCGGCATCTCCGGCTGCTTCGCGCGCACTCTCGACCTCGCTCGGGACGCGCTCGGCGCCGGTCTCCGCCTGCAGGTCAACACGCTCGTCACCGCCGAGACGTTGCCGGACCTTGCCGCCGTCTATGACCTGCTCAAATCGCTGCCGCTCATGCGCTGGAAGCTTTTTACCCTGATCGGCGTCGGCCGTGGGCGGACGCTGAACGAACCGACACCCGACGAGTGCGAGTCGCTGCATCACTGGCTCTGCGACATCGCCAAAGATTCCCCGTTTCCGGTCGCGACGACCGAGGCGCCGCATTTTCGCCGCGTCGCGCTGACGCGGCTGCGCGCGCGGGGCGTCCCGCTCTCCGCGATCGAGAAGATGCCGGTCGGACGCGGCTTCGGCGTCCGCGACGGCAACGGCATCCTGTTCATCTCGCACACCGGCTCGGTCTATCCCTCCGGCTTTCTGCCTTTGTCGGCGGGCAACGTGCGCAACGCCGACGTCGTCGATCTCTATCGCAACTCAAATCTGTTCCGGTCGCTCCGTCTGACGCGGCTTTTCAAAGGCAAGTGCGGGCGTTGCGAGTTCAGAGAAATCTGCGGCGGCTCGCGGGCGCGCGCCTACGCCCGCCACGGCGACCCGCTCCAGGCCGATCCGCTATGCGCCTATGAGCCTGGCGTAAATTAAACGCCGAGCCATCTTTCCCGCGGAGGGCGCGGACCTTCGACCGGCGATTTCACCTCCTCTCTGAGTCTTTTCCTAAATCTTGGACTATCTCTCCATTCTTTTCTTATTTGTAGGACCTTTGGCGCCCCGGCTTACCAGCGAGTTACCTGAATCTAAACACAAATTTCGAAAAGAGCTGCTCTCATCACTGGCATAGAAGGTGCTTTTGTGGAGGCTGTTACCACGAAGCCATGAAGACAAACCTCAAGGTTCTAAAGCTGGTGACGGAGCCGGCGGATGCCGCGCCCGAAGTTTATCCATTTCCAGGAATTCCGAGCACTGCCGACGGATCGGAGGCTGTCGTTTGGGTCGAAACCCATATCGGCCAGGGCGCTTGCGCCTACCCGATCACGCCGTCGACGATGATGGGCGGCGCCTATCAAGCGGCGGTCGCCAACGGACAAAAAAATCTTTGGGGCACGCCGCTGGCGTTTCTCGAGCTCGAATCGGAGCACAGCGCCGCCAGCAGTTGCGAAGGCTTCGCGCTCGCCGGCGGACGCGTCGCCACTTTCACCTCCGGCCAGGGACTCATCCTGATGAAGGAAGTCCTCTACGTCATCTCCGGCAAGCGTCTCCCCGTCGTTTTTCACATCGGCGCGCGCGCGCTCACTTCCCAGGCGCTCAACATTCATGCCGGCCACGACGACGTCATGGGCGTCGCCGACTGCGGCTGGGGGATGCTTTTCGGACGCAATCCGCAGGAAGCGGCCGACCTGGCCTTGATCGCGCGCCGCGCCGCCGAAGAATCGGCAACGCCGTTCTTCAACGTGCAGGACGGATTTTTAACCACGCACACGATCGAGAGCATTTGTCTCCCCGAGCTTGAATTGATGAAGCAGTTCGTCGGCGATCCCGACGCGGAACATCGCCTGCGCAATTTGATCGACCCCGATCATCCGATCATGAGCGGCGTCGTGCAGAATCAGGACAGCTACATGAAGGGCAAGATCGCCCAGCGTGTTTTCTACGACCGTCTGCCGGGCATCGTCGAGCGGACGATGGGCCGCTTCGCGGAGTTGACCGGCCGGCGCTACGGCTTGATCGACGCGCACCGCCTAGACGACGCGGAATACGCCGTCGTCGGCATGGGAAGCATGGTGGAGACGGCTGCGGCCACGGCCGATTATTTGCGCGCTCATGACGGCGCGAAAGCCGGCGCGCTGCACGTGACTTCGTTTCGGCCGTTTCCCGGGCCCGAGATCGTGGAGGCGCTGAAGCATCTCAAGGCGATCGCCGTCATCGAGCGACTCGACAATCCCGCGGCGCAATCGAATCCGCTCGCCGCCGAGATCAAGGCGGCGTTCGCCGACGCGCTCACGGGCGCGCCCGGCTATCCGAAGATCAACCGCGCGCCGGTGATTTACTCCGGCTCGGCGGGACTCGGCAGCCGCGACATCGGCCCCGCCGACCTCGCGGCCGTCGTGGAGCACATGCGGCGCCAGCACGAGCGCCGCTTCTTCGTCCTCGGCATCAAGCACGAGCTCGCGCTCGCGGCCGAGAGCGAGCTGCGCGAGCTGGATGCCCGGCCGCACGGCGCTTTCTCGATGCGCGGCCATTCGATCGGCGGCTACGGTTCGGTGACCACCAACCGGATCATCGCCGCGGTGGTCGGGAGTCTCTCCGGTCTCAAGGTCCAGGCCTATCCGCTCTACGGCTCGGAGAAAAAAGGACTGCCGACGACCTACTTTTTGACCGTCGCCGATCAGACGATTCGGATTCACTCGGAGCTGAAGCATGCCGACTTCGTGCCGCTTAACAATGTCGAGGCGTTTCACATCGGCAATCCGGTCGACGGGCTCGCGAGCGGCGGAACCATTTTCTTGCAGCACGCGAGCCGGGACCCGGCGGAGGTGTGGGCGGCCATTCCTAAAAACGCGCAACGGACGATCCGCGAAAAAGGCATTCGCGTGCTGGCGCTCGACGCCGTGAAGATCGCCCAGGAGGTCGCCAGCAAGCCGGATCTGGCGCAGCGCATGCAAGGCATCGTCTTGCTGGGAGTCTTTCTCCGCGTGGCGCCGTTTCTATCAGAATTAACCGACGTAGAGATTTACCGCGCGGTCGAGCAGGCGATGCGGAAGTTTTTCGCCAAGCAGGGGGAGCAGGTGATTCAAGACAATCTTAAAGCGATCAAGCGCGGCAGGCAGGAGGTCTTCGAGCTGCCGCGGGCTTTGATCGAGGCGGCTGCCGAAGAAGACGCGACGCCGGCCGCGGAGATGGGTGTCTCATGAGCAACGTTACAGCGCGGGCGTGGCCGCGCGGCCATGCGGCCGATACAACCGAGCCGGACGACAAACCGGATCTCGACGCTTACGCTGAGGATTTCACCCGGCGCATCGTCCGCGCTTATCAAGAGGGAAAAGGCTCGGCGGCGCTGCCCGCCGACGCGGGCGTCGCACGCAGCCTGGTTCCTCCCGGCACCGGCGCGCTCCGCGACTTCAGCGCGATCGCGCCGGAGATTCCGGAGTTCGACTCCGACCGTTGCGTGGGCTGCATGGCCTGCGTGACGGAATGTCCGGACACCGCCATTCTCGCCAAGGCGATCCCGGAGAGCCGCGTCGAGCGGGCGCTCTCCGAGATCGAAGACGCAAGCGAGCGGTTTTGGGCCGGATCGCACTGGGCGGTGACGCGCAAGTATCACGAGCTGCCGGCGAAGCAGGGGCACGAGCGCGCGGCGTTCGGCGTCTTCATCGATCCGACCAAATGCAAAGGCTGCGGCGAGTGCGTCGCGGTGTGCGACGCGCTCGACTTTCACGCGCTCAAGATGGTCAAGAAAGCCGCCGGGACCTTGCCGCGTTATCAGAAGGCCTTTAACTTTTTCCGCCGCATCGGCCCGACGCCGAGAGAATACTTGAACGAGCGCGCGCTCGCCGATTTCATGCTCGACGAAGCCGCGGCGCTGCTCTACGTCGGCGGCGCGGGCTCGTGCATGGGCTGCGGCGAGGGCACCGCGATCCGCATGATGCTGGCGGCGACCGGATTTGTCCACGGCCGGGAAAAGATCGCGATCGTGGCCTCCACCGGCTGCAATTCGGTTTGCGGCGCGACCTATCCGTTCAATCCCTATCTCGTGCCGTGGACGAACTCGCTGTTCGAGAACGCGCCCGCGGTCGCCATGGGAGTCCGCGCGCGCTGGGACCAGATCGGATGGCCTGACAAAAAACTCTGGGTCATCGGCGGCGACGGCGCGATGTACGACATCGGCTTCCAGAGTCTCAGCCGTCTGTTGGCCAGCGGCATGGACGTGAAAGTGCTCGTGCTCGACACGCAGGTTTATTCCAACACCGGAGGCCAGGCTTCCACGGCTTCGTTCCTGGGCCAGGAGGCGAAGATGGCGGCGTTTGGAAAATCGCTTCACGGCAAGCGCGAGCATCGCAAAGAGTTCGCCGAGATTTGCATGATGCATCCTGAAGTTTACGTGGCGCAGACGACGCCGTCGCACATCAACCATTTTTACAAGGCTATTATGGAGGCCAACGAATATCCCGGCCCGGCCGTGGTCAACGTCTACACGACCTGCCAGCCGGAGCACGGCGTCGCCGACCATCTCTCCGCGAGCCATGCCAAGCTGGCGGTGGAGTCGCGCGCGTTTCCGCTCTTCATCCACGATCCGCGGAGGGGCGATAAAATCCGCGAGCGCCTGAGCCTGGTCGGCAACCCGGCGCAGAAAGAAGACTGGTGGACGCCGTCCAACGGCGACAAGCCGTTTACCTTCATCGACTTCGCCCGCACCGAAGGGCGCTTCGCCAAGCAATTCGACGCGGCGGGAAAGCCGTCTGAGATGGTCTTGCGCGCCGAGGCCGACCGGCTCGCCAACTGGCGCCGGTTGCAAGAGCTGGCGGGACTCCGGTGACGCGACCTTTTATGAGCGCCGGTGTTTTTTCAAATCGTTTTTCTCTGGCGCGCTTTGCCTATCGCCGCCGCGACGTCGAGGCCGCCGAAGCCGCCCATACCCACGATCGTCTCGAAACGGCCCTTTACGAAACCGGACGGCACGGCGAGCATTTGGCCGACGCCGTCCTTGGGGCGACCGACGGCATCGTAACGACTTTCGCCGTCGTCGCGGGCGCCGCGGGCGCCTCTCTCTCTTCGGGCGTCGTCCTCATCATGGGCTTTGCCAACCTCTTCGCCGATGGCTTATCGATGGCGGTCGGCAACTATCTCGGCGCGCGCTCACGGCAGGATTTCTGGCGCGAGGAGCGCGCGCGGGAGATTTGGGAGATCGAGCAGATTCCCGACGCCGAACGGGAAGAGGTTCGCCGCCACTATCGACGCAAGGGCTTCGAAGGGGAGACGCTCGAGCGGATCGTCGGCACGATCACCTCGGACAAACAGCGCTGGCTCGACGAGATGATGCGCGAGGAGCTTGGCATTCGAGAAGAAAAGACGGCGCCGCTGGCGAGCGGCGCGATTACGTTCGCCGCTTTTGCCGTTGCCGGTTTTCTGCCGCTGTTGTCCTACGCCGCCGCGTTCTTCCAGCCGCGCTTCCTGCCGTCCGCGTTCTCGGTCTCGATCGCGCTCACGGCCGTCGCTTTGTTCGGCGTCGGCGCGGCGCGCTGCTTCATCACCCGCCGCCGATGGTGGCGGAGCGGGATCGAGATTCTCAGCCTGGGCGGCGTCGCCGCCGCGTGCGCTTTCAGCGTGGGTTATTTTCTGCGCGCGCTCTTAGAGTGAAAGGAGTCGCTATGGCCCGTGAATGGAAGGGAGAAAAGCCGGTCACCTGGAGAGAAAACGTCTGCATGGCCGCCCTCATCGGCGTCCTGCTTCTCGGATGGATCGCCTGGGCCCGCGCGGCGACGAGCGATGCGGACGATTTCCTGAAAGGAAAACGAACCGCTGCGAGCCGATACCTCCGGCGCGAGAAGAAGCCGCCGCTTTCTCCCGCGCGCTTCGTCGGCCAGACGGCGCGGGCGTACCAAATCGCCAATGACATTCCCGACGTTCTCGACCAGCTCTACTGCTACTGCGGCTGCGACCGGAGTCTCGGCCACAAGAGCCTGCTCTCGTGCTTTACCGACGATCACGGCGCGGGCTGAATTACCATCTGTCAAGGAGAGGCGCTGGACGCGTCTCAAATGGCGAAGGGCGGATACAGCGTGGAGCAGATTCGCTCTTACATCGACCGGAAGTATGGAAAGTGAGGAGTGAGGAGTGAGAAGTGAAGAGCGTCGTTAGCGCTCTGGCGCTGGCGTTGTGCCTCTCAAGCGCAACGACTGCTTTCGCCCACGGCGAGCACGGCGACGCGGCGCCGCCCGCGGGCACGAGCCCGGTCACCGTGAACGGGTTTCAGGTGGAGCTGCTCACGTCGCCGCAGCCGCTTCAGGCGGGAAAGCCAAGCCGAATCGTCGCCAAGGTGCTGCGCGCCGATACGAGGGAACCGGTGACCGGCGGCCAGGTTTCGATCGGCGCCGCTCCGGTCGAGCCATCCGATTCGAACGGCGCGGTTGACGATCACGGCTCTCACGGCCGCGCGGCTCACGCCCCGGCCCCGCCGCCGCTCCTGCCGGTTTCGGAGGTAACCTACGCCGGGAGCTACACGCTGGAGCGCGCGCTGGAACGGCAAGGCCGCGTCATGGTGCGCGTTGCCCTGGAAAAACTCGATGGAAAAAAATTCCGCCCGCCGATCGTCGTCGACTTCCATGTGAACGTGGAGCCCGCCGAATCGCTGCCGCCCGTTCTCATCTTGGCCGGCCTCGCGGCGCTGGCGCTCGCTCTCGTCGGCGTGGGCCGCGCCGTGATTCGTTCGCGTCCCTCGACCGGCCCTGAAGCGCCGGTCGATCTGCTCCAACTCCGCTGGCTCGATCGCTTCGTGCGCTGGAAGGGCTTCCAGCCGTTTTTTCAAATTCCCGTCCTGATCCTGACGGCGCTGCTGGCTTTTCTCGGCTTCGCCGACATCCAGGACGGCGCGAAAAATCTGGCGACGCGGCTCACCTGGATCGTCTGGTGGCCGGGGATCATCTTCACCTTCATTCTCGTCGGCCGCTTCTGGTGCGTCATGTGCCCGTTCGGAGCGCTCAACGAATGGAGCGCGAAGTGGGCGAATCCGCGGCGGATGTTTCCCAAGGCGCTGCGCAATCTCTGGCTCGCGACGTTTCTTTTCGTTTTCCTCACCTGGTTCGACGAGCAGTTGGGCATCATCCGCTCGCCGCTGATGACCGCGTCGCTGATCGTGTTGCTCGCGGCGCTCTCGATCGTCACCGGACTGTTTTATCAGCGGCGCAGTTTTTGCCGTTATCTTTGCCCGATCACCGGACTGCAAGGTCTTTACTCGATGCTCTCGCCGGTCGCGCTGCGCACGAAAAAACCGAGCCGATGCCAAACGGAATGCCGCCAGGATTGCTATCGCGGCAACGACCAGGGGTCCGGCTGCCCGATGTTCGAGTTTCCCATGACGATGGACCGGAACATTTACTGCAACTTTTGTTTCGAGTGCGTGAAGAGCTGCCCGCCGGGAAATCTGTCGCTCGGCACGCGGCCGTTCGGAAAAGAGCTGTGGAGCGCCGGCACGCGGAAGCTCGACGAGGCGTATCTCGCCGCCGCGCTCGTCGGCATCACCAGCGTGGTGAGCGCGCAGATGCTCGGCGGATGGAGCGATTGGATCGCGGTGCTCGCGCGGCTGATGCCTCTGGAACTCCGCACGCTCATGCGTCCGGTGACTTACCTCGCGCTCACCGAGTCGGCGATCTTTTTTCTATTCTCGCTTTTATTCGTTCCCGCTATCGTGCTCGCCGCCGCGTGGGCGGCGGGAAAAATGGCCGGCGGCGGCGAGGGAAGCGTGAAACGAACATTCATCGCCATGGCCGGCATGTTCATCCCGATCGGCCTCGCCATGCACCTGGCGCACAACTCGTCGCACCTGCTCGCCGAGGGCGCGGGAATCGTTCCCGTCTTGCAGCGGACTCTCAATCGCTTCACGCCGCTCGATTTCGGCGCGCCGAGTTGGCAGGCCGCGCCGATCGCTTCGCCGGAAGCGATCCACTGGCTGCAGACGCTGCTGATTCTCGCCGGTTTCGCCTTCTCTCTCGCGGCCTACGAGCGGTTGTCGCTTAAATGGCGAAAAGAGCGGGCCGCCGCCGGCAAGGCGCTGATCCCGTTCGCCGCCATTGCTCTTCTCTTCACTCTGATAAATTTGATCCTGCTCAACCAGCCGATGGCGATGCGCCACGGGATGTGAGGAAAATTCGCAGCTCGGGAGGAGAGACGCCGGAATTGTAAATCGGCGCAAGCCTCCTGCCTTCGCCGCCGAAAATATGACACAATAATTGGTTATAAAGACACCAGCAGCAACTGCCGGGAGGAACATGGCTCAGAGGAAATTCGGGGAAGAAGATCTGCGGCGCTACCGGGCGAACTATCTGGCCGAGATGGACGGCATCGCCCTCTATAGCGCCTTGGCGGCGGCGGAGAAGGATGAGAAACGGGCGGCGGTCTTCGGCCAGTTGGCGCGCGCCGAGGAGCGCCACGCCAATCGATGGGCCGGACTCCTTCGTTCCGCCGGCGAAGCAGCGCCCGATTACACTCCCACGGCCCGGGTCCGCATCCTGGGCCTCCTCGCGCGCCTCTTCGGCACGCAGCGAGTCCTGCCGATAGTCAGCAACATAGAGAGCAGCGATGCGAATCGATATTCGAGCCAGCCGGAAGCATCGGGTTTGCCGGAGGAAGAAGAGTCGCACCGCGAGACGTTGAGGACGCTGCAACTCGGTCCGGGAGCGCAACCGATCATGGGACGCGAGCGCTGGCATCGCGTGGGACGGAGCGGCAGCCTGCGGGCCGCGGTCTTTGGCGTCAACGACGGTTTGGTCTCCAACTTCAGTCTGGTCATGGGCTTTGCCGGCGCCGTGGCCGGCTCCGATTATATTCTGCTCGCCGGCATTGCGGGTCTCCTGGCCGGCGCTTTTTCCATGGGGGCGGGGGAATACGTCTCCATGGCCGCGCAGAAAGAGCTGCTCGAACAGCAGATCGCGCTGGAAAAACAGGAGCTGGAGTTGTCGCCGAAGGAAGAGGAGGAAGAACTTTCTCTCATCTACCAGGCGAAGGGGATTCCGGAAAGCGAAGCATCCGGCCTGGCGAGGAGAATTATCGCCAATCCGGCCACGGCTCTCGACACCCTCGTGCGCGAGGAGTTGGGGTTGGACCCGTCGGAGCTCGGCTCGCCCTGGGGCGCCGCCGCCAGCTCTTTCTTCGCGTTCGTTACGGGAGCGATCGTTCCCGTGCTGCCCTATTTGATGACGTCGGGAAAGAATGCGCTGGCCGCGAGCGCGGTGTTAAGTTGTCTGGCGCTCTTCGGCATCGGCGCGCTGCTCTCCGTTTTCACCGCTCGCGGGCCGCTCCTCAGCGGCTTTCGCATGCTCGGCATCGGACTCTTGGCCTCGACGATCACTTACGGCGTCGGCTGGTTGCTCGGGGTCTCCGTAGCATAGATCGAGAAAGCCTCGGGCGGACGGGCCAGCGCTCTTCCAGCGTAGACAGCTCAGCGTTGCAGGGTTTGGATATGTTCGGTGATCACTTTTTCTTTTAGCAGGGTGGTGAGCTCCGGGTACTTCCCTTCCTTAAGCCCCTCTTTGAAAACCTCTCCCCAGACCGGCATCCCGGGATCTCCATGACCCCTGACTTTCCTCGTGCCGTCGATGGAGGACATGACCCGGTTATAAGGAAAGACGCCTTTGTTGTTTTTCTTAAGCAGAGTCAGGTCGGGAACCTTAACCTTGAGCACCGGAGTTACGGAACCGTTTCCCTTGCCGTCCTGGCCGTGACAAGAGCTGCAATACTTTAGGTAGAGGTCTCGACCCGTGTCGGCTTCTCCGGCCCAGGATCGAGTCGAAAGAAGTGCCGTCACAGAGAGCAGGAAGATCGCCGGGAAGATAATAATTCGCCGATTCATTTTCGCTCTGATCGAAGCTGAGTCTCGAAATATTCTTATCCGGCGTACATATCACGCCGCGGCCTGATGCGGAAGCGCCTCTCTCTTCGGCCGGACCGTCAGAACCGGACATGCCGCCAGCCGTACGACCTTTTCGGCCACGCTCCCTATGAGCGTGTGGAGAAATCCGGTTCTGCCGTGGGTGGACATGATGATCATGTCCACTTTTTCTGCCGCCGCTTTCTCTACGATGTTGCGGAACGGAGTCCCGATCGCGACTTCCTGGCGCACCGTTGTCTTGGCGATGAGATCGGCGAAATTTTCCTGGAGGAATTTGGCCAGATGCTTGCGGTGCTCTTCCACTGCCTCCTCGGCCGTGGGAACTTGGTAAGGGAGCGGGGCAACTTCCGGCTCGTAATAGGGAACCGCTTCTTGGTACCCGACGACGTTGTAAGCGATCACCTCGCTGCCCGAAGACGACGCCTCTTCCAGAGCGTAACGCACGCCGGCTTGCGAAAGCTCGGAGAGGTCGGTGGGCGCGAGAATCTTTTTCACTTTGTTCATTGCGCGCTCCTTTCCCTGCATGGATTGTCGATACTATCTGCTTGGAGCAAGACTTATGCCCCGTCTCATCCTGAAGAAACTGCGTGCCGTCGTTGTGATTTATCTAGATCGGCGGCCGATCATTTTGTCGGCTTTGGGATTCCATGCCGCAGATTTTCTCACTTGTGAGAAATCAATCCATATCCGATCCCCTCGGCGCCGAGAAAGCCGAGCTTTTTTTGCCGGCAAGCTCTGGCATGGGATGTGCGCCTTTCTAGGGTTCGAAGGAGACGTGCGATGAGAAACGAGCACGAGTTAACGTTCACTACGGAGGTTCAGTGGACCGAAGGCCGGCACGGCGAATTGAAATCTATCGGTTTGCCAACTCTGGAGGTGGCGGCGCCGCCTGAGTTTCAGGGACGCAAAAATACCTGGACTCCGGAGCATCTCTATGTCGGGTCTGTGGCCTCTTGTTTCATGCTGACGTCTGTCGCCTTGGCCGAGCACGCAAAGCTTGTATTGGAGAGTTTCAGCGTCAAAGCCGAAGGCAAACTAGGCAACGTCGAAGGGCGGCTCCAAATCACGGAGATCATTCTCACGCCGACAGCCGTCGTCTCGCGTATCGAAGATGTTGGGCGAGTTGAGACTCTGTTAGTGAAGGCGGAACGGAACTGCTTCATTGCGGCTTCGATCAAGAGCCGGGTTTTCGTGCTGCCGCAGGTCTATCACCGGCAACTCCCGGCCACTCCCTGTCCGGCGGTCTCTCCGGCCACCGCTTCGGCGGCGTAGGGAAGAGAGGGAGACGATGGGCGCCGTAATCAAACCCAAAGTAGCGCTCATGTTGGGAGTGTTCCCCGGATGTCTCTTGGTTGCCTCGCCGGACCGGCTCCGGGACTAACTCAGCTCACCGGGGATTTCATTCGCGTCGAAAGGGAGGGGATCAAGAAATATAGGGAGCTCATCAGATCGAGCAAGGGCTACTATCGGGAGCTTTTTGTCGTGCTCTTCGAGTCCATGATCCACGACTCCGAAAAGCACATCAAGATGCTTGAGTTTCTGCGCGAGCGATTGGAAGAAGCCTAAGTGCGCGGCATTTAGGCAGAGGCCGCCAAATCAAAATCATGCGAGACGCATCTGCGTCAACGACGCATACGCAGCGCCTCTACTTATGTCCGGAACAATCTTTACTTCGAGGGCCGTTACTCCGTTAAGTTCTACACGGTAGTCCTCGACCTCTTCGATCGTGTCGGGCGGGCTGAAGGTGTACTGCTGACGCACGATTTCTCTGGAATGCTTCTGCCCTTCCGGCAGCCAGCGAAGCGCGAACTCCTGCGTGCGCGCCTGCTCCTTTTCGTCGAACCTAAGAAAGATACGCCGCAGGCTGTGCGGATGGTCAAAAACGACGCGGATCGTCTGCTCACCGGGTTGCGCCGCGCGCCAGCCGGGACCTCCGCCCGGCACCAGCGCCGATTCGACCGGGTGCGCTGAATTTTCGGAGGTGATCTCGACTTGTATCAGGCCCTCAAGGTCCAACCAGCTTTGACCGGAAGGTAAGTTGCCTTCAGAGATTGAATCGATTATTTTCTTACGCATCGGATCCCCCTTTCGTTCACCTAATTAACGTAGCACCATTGAAGCGTCTCTGCGACGGTCCGCTCCTGAGCGCTTGGCATTTAGCCGGCGGCGCGTCGGGTGGGATTCGTTTTCGTGGGTAGGCTAGCCTACAGCACCTCCTTCTGGGACTTCGGTTTCCCGCCGCAGACCGGACATTTTCCCGGACGCAAGACGGCCTTGGTGACCCAGGTGTCGCCGCATTTTGCGCACCTGGTCCAAACCACTGTGTGCTTACGATCTCTTGTAGCCATACGGTTAGTTTGCCGGCGCCTCAATCTCGGATTCCTCCATGGAGGTCAGCGTCCACTATGTCCCGAATGAGACGTTATGAACATAGGGTGAAGACCTAAATTCAAAGGCGGATCATACCTACTGAGAAGTGGTCAGGCGGTGGCACGATCAATTCCCTCTTGCTGATCAAAAGCCTGGTGTTAATATTTTTGCGTTAGGTTCGCTTTCCAGCCAACCGATAATAAGGAACGGGCGCTCGTGAGTTCGAAATCCTTCATCCTCACGGTCAACGGGGGATCGTCCAGTGTCAAGTTCGCGCTGTTTCGCAGCGGCAAAGTCCTCGAACGCACGCTCTCCGGCAAGATCGAGCGCATCGGTCTAGCGGACGGCAAGTTGACGCTGGATGACATTGCCAGCGGGCGCAGCGAGCGCCACGACGTCAGCGCTCGCGATCACGCCGCCTGTGTCGATCCACTGGTAAGTCTACTGCAACACAAGGTAAGTTTCGCCGAGCTTCTCGCCGTCGGTCATCGCGTCGTCCACGGCGGCATGCGCTACGGCGAGCCGGTGCGCGTCACTCCGGAGGTTCTGGCCGAGCTCAGCCGGCTCAGTCCTTACGACCCCGAGCATCTTCCGGCGGAGCTCGGCCTGATCGAGGCTTTCGGCCAAAAATTTCCCGAGCTGCCGCAGGTTGTCTGCTTCGATACCGCTTTCCACCGCCGCATGCCGCGCGTCGCGCGCCTGCTTCCAATCCCCCGCCGTTACGAAGCTGAAGGACTCCGCCGTTACGGTTTTCACGGACTCTCTTACGAGTTTCTCATGGAGGAGCTTCAGCGCGTCGGCGGCAGCGAGGCCGCCAACGGACGGGTGATTCTCGCTCACCTGGGAAACGGCGCCAGCCTCGCGGCGGTGAGCGGCGGCCGGAGCATCGACACGACGATGGGCTTCACGCCGGCGGCGGGATTGCCGATGAGCACGCGCTCGGGCGACCTGGATCCCGGCGTGGTCGCGTATCTCGCAAGGACGGAGCGGATGACCGTCGAGCAGTTTCATGAAATGGTCAACAGCCGCTCCGGCCTTCTCGGCATATCGGAGACCAGTCCCGACGTGCGCGACTTGCTGGCCGCGGAGAAAAATGATCCGCGCGCCGCCGAAGCGATCGCGCTCTTCTGCTATCAGGCGAAAAAATGGCTCGGCGCGTTTGCCGCGGCGCTCGGCGGGTTGGATACGCTCGTCTTCGCCGGCGGCATCGGCGAAAACTCGCCGGAGGTGCGCGCGCGGATCTGCCGGGGCCTCGAATTCATCGGCATCGAGCTGGATCGCGATCGCAACCAGTCAAACGAGCCCGTCATCTCGAAAGCGGGCGGCAGCGTGGTGGTGCGCGTCATCCGGACCGACGAGGAGATCCAGATCGCCAAAGCGGTCCGGAACGTGATGGCGGCGGAAACGGCGGAGCAAAAACCGTAAGCCGGCCGCAGGCTTCCAGAGCGTGAATCTATTATGATGAGGAAGAAAACGCAGAAAGCGCTCAGACCTGAATTGCTGCGCAAGATCGACGCCTATTGGCGCGCCGTGAACTATCTGTCGGTCGGCCAGATCTATCTATACGACAATCCGCTGCTCAAGAAGCCGCTCAAACGCGAGCACATCAAGCCGCGTCTTCTCGGCCACTGGGGCACGACCCCCGGCCTAAACTTCATCTACGTTCACCTCAATCGCGTGATCAAGGAACACGATCTTAACGTGATCTACATCACGGGACCCGGCCACGGCGGCCCGGGGTTGGTGGCGAACACCTACCTCGAAGGGACTTACAGCGAGATCTACCCTGATATCTCTCAAGACGAGGAGGGGATGAAGCGTTTGTTCAAGCAATTTTCATTTCCCGGCGGCGTTCCGAGCCACGTCGCGCCGGAGACGCCGGGCTCGATCCATGAAGGCGGCGAGCTCGGATACGCGTTGGTCCACGCTTTCGGCGCGGCTTTCGACAACCCGGATTTGCTGGTTGCCTGTGTGGTCGGCGACGGCGAGGCCGAGACGGGACCGCTGGCCGCGAGCTGGCATTCGAACAAATTCCTCAATCCCGTTCGCGACGGCGCGGTGCTGCCGATTCTCCACCTGAACGGCTACAAGATCGGCGGGCCGACCGTCTTCGGCCGCATGCCGCGCGACGAAGTCGACTCCCTGTTCTGCGGTTACGGCTACGCGCCGTATTGGGTCGAAGGCGACGATCCGCCTAAGATGCATCAGCTCATGGCGGCGACGTTGGATGAGGCGGTTGCCGGAATTAAAAAAATCCAACGCGAAGCTCGCCGCGACGGCTTCAAGCAGCGTCCCCGTTGGCCCATGATCGTCCTCAGCACGCCGAAGGGCTGGACCGGGCCGAAGAAAGTCGACGGTAAACCCGTGGAGAATACGTTCCGCGCGCATCAGGTGCCCATGGGCGAGATGGACAAACCCGGGCACATCAGGATCCTCGAGAAGTGGATGAAGAGCTACAAGCCGGAGCGGCTCTTCGATAGAGCAGGCAAGCTGCTTCCCGAACTGGCGGAGCTGGCGCCGCGGGACGGCCGGCGCATGGGCGCCAACCCGCACGCCAACGGCGGCCTTCTATTGCGCGATCTTCGCCTGCCCGATTTCCGCGACTATGCGGTCGCCGTCCCGCGCCCGGGCGCGGTCGACGCCGAGGCCACGCGCGTGCAGGGGCAATTCGTCCGCGACGTGCTCAAGCTCAACGAAAAAAATTTCCGCGTCTTCAGCCCGGACGAGACCGCCTCGAACCGCTGGAACGCGGTGTTCGAAGTCACCGACCGCTGCCTGGTCGAGGAGATCTTGAAGACCGACGAGCACGTGTCGCACGACGGCCGGGTGATGGAAGTGCTGAGCGAGCACATGTGCCAGGGCTGGCTCGAAGGTTATCTGCTGACCGGCCGCCACGGGTTTTTCAGTTGCTACGAGGCTTTCATCCACATCGTCGATTCGATGTTCAATCAGCACGCCAAGTGGTTAAAGACCACGCGCGAGATCCCGTGGCGGCGGCCGATCGCTTCGCTCAACTATTTGCTGACGTCGCACGTCTGGCGGCAGGATCACAACGGCTTCAGCCACCAGGATCCCGGCTTTATCGATCACGTTACCAACAAGAAAGCCGAGATCGTCCGCGTCTATCTAGCGCCGGACGCGAACACGCTTCTCTCCGTCACCGATCACTGCCTGCGCAGCCGCAATTATGTGAACGTCATCGTGGCCGGCAAGCAGCCGGCCCCGCAGTGGCTCGACATGGACGCCGCGATTAAACACTGCGCCGCCGGCGCCGGCATCTGGGAATGGGCCAGCAACGACAAAGGAAGCGAGCCCGACGTGGTGATGGCCTCGGCCGGCGATGTGCCTACGATGGAAACGCTCGCGGCGGTCGATTTGCTGAGAACCTTGATTCCGGAGCTCAAGGTCCGCGTTATCAATGTGGTCGATCTCATGAAGCTCCAACCCGAGAGCGAGCACCCGCACGGACTCAGCGACAAAGAGTTCGATATCCTCTTCACCCGGGACAAGCCGATTATCTTCGCCTTTCACGGCTATCCCTGGCTCATCCACCGGCTAACGTATCGCCGGACCAATCATGGCAACCTTCATGTCCGCGGTTATAAAGAAGAGGGCACGACCACGACTCCGTTCGATATGGCGGTGCTGAACGACCTCGACCGCTTCCACCTCGTTTCGGATGTCATCGATCGGGTGCCGGGGCTGGGTTCTCACGCCGCCTATGCCAAGCAAGCCATGCAAGAGAAGCTGATCGAGCACAAGCAGTACATCGTGGAACACGGCGAGGACCTGCCGGAGGTGCGCAACTGGAAGTGGGGCGGCGGTCGCTGATGTTGGAATGCCGATGCGCCCGCGCTCGCGCGGAACCGCCTCGGTCTAGCTCCGGGATTTAGGCCGCCGCGGCGGTTCTTGCCTCTTTGCCGATTTTCTCCGGGCGGATCGAAAGCACCGGGCATGGCGCATTGCGAACCACCCTCTCGGTGACGCTCCCCACGAGAATGTGCGACAGCCCGGTCCTTCCGTGCGTGGAGATGACGATCAAGTCCACGCCTTCTTTCTTCGCCACGTCCACGATGTTGATGTCGGCCGCCCCAAGCTCGGCATTGGTATGGATCTCGACCCCTGGAAGAAAATCCGAGCAATGAATCTCAAGAAAGCGCTGGAGCGCGGTATCGTACTTCCCGACCAGGTCGCCCCGCAGGCTTGACCGGCTGTAGCGCATTAGCTCTTCCGTCTCGATCGCATGATACACGGTGACCGCCGCTCCAATTGTCCTGGCCAGATTGAGAGCGTAACGCACGCCGGCTGCGGAAAGCTCGGAGAGATCGGTCGGCGCGAGAATCTTTTTGATCTTATCCATAACTGTCTCCTTTCCCACGTACCTCCGTAGATGAGCATACGTTATGCCAATTCAAAGCGCCTGGAAGTACGGATATAAATAGGGTCATTGGACAGAACTCTTCCCAGTTTTGCGATTATTCTCAGCTCGATTCTCAGGCGTGGGAAAAATAATCGTTGTCAGCGCGATGAATTCGAGGTAAAAATCCGGGCATACTTATTGCGGTTACCTGGTGCGTGATTGCGACAATGCGAGTAATAACGGCAGCCCTTCGAGTACCGGTGTTACTGTTTCTATTCTCGCCGTCCCCGATCTTTGCCTATGAGGAGATGGCCGTCACCAATGGCGGGACGATCAAGGGCAAGGTCAAGCTCTCCGCCAAAGCCCCCAAGCTTCCGCCGCTCGATATCACCAAGTTCAAGGAAGTCTGTCAGAACGTCCCGAACGAAACCCTCGTGATCGGCCCGGCTCAGGGGATTCGTTACGCCGTCGTGACGCTGGAAGGAATTACCAAAGGCCAGCCTGTCGAGCGCGAGGTCGTTCACGAGATGGACAACGTCAAGTGCCGCTTCCTGCCGCACGTCGTGGCGGCGAGCGTGGGGCAGTTTCTCTTATTCAAGAACAATGATCCGATTCTCCACACGGCGCACGCGCTCTTCAAGGCGGGCCAGCCGCAGTTCAATATCGGACTCTATCCCGGCCGGGTAAGCCGCAAGCCTTTGCTCAACCCCGGCGTCGTCAAGATCGTCTGCGAAGCGCATCCGTGGATGAGCGCTTACGTCGTCGTAACCGAGCATCCGTATCACGCGGTTACCGATATGTACGGCGACTACGACATCCGCGACGTGCCGCCCGGCGTCTATAAGCTCAAAGTTTGGCACGAGACTTTGGGCGAGCAGGAAAGGCAGGTCGAGGTGAAAGCCGCCGGAACCTCGCAGGCGGACTTCAGCCTCTCGTATCCTTCGGGAGGAAAAAAATGACCCGGTATTCGCTGTGCGTCGCGGCGCTCGCGACGGCGTTGTTCTCAACGGCCGCTTTCTCGGGAGAAGCGGCCAAGACCGGGGTCGTCAAGGGAACGATCACCATCGCGGGAAAACCGACCGCCGATGCCGTTGTCTCGATCGAAGGAGCGGCGGCAGAGGGCGGAAAGCCGGCGAACGCGCCTAAGCGGGCCATGGTCGATCAACGAGAACTCAAATTTATCCCGCGCGTAACGGCCGTGATCGTCGGCACGACGGTCGATTTCCCCAACAACGATAAGACATTCCACAATGTCTTCTCCAACTCCGAGGCGAAGAAGTTCGATCTCGGTCTCTATCCTTCCGGACAGAGCCGCAGCGTGACTTTCGACAAGTCCGGCGTCGTGAAGATTCTCTGCAGCGCCCATCCTCACATGGAGGCGTACGTCGTGGTGAAGGGCCACCGCTATTTCACCGGCGCCGACGCGCGCGGAAACTACAGCCTTAATGCCGTGCCTTTGGGAAAATATCGCCTTGAAGTCTGGCATCCCGACTTAGGTGCGAAAGTCGTGCCGGTAGAACTGGTTCGCGAAGGCGAGGTGCTCGCGATAAACGTCGATCTGAAGGGGAAATAGTTAGCGCCGGATTTCCCCGGCTGGAAGCTCAAAGACCATGTCGATCGCCCGGCTGTCAAGATGTCAATCGAGGCCTGACTCTGCGCTAGGCTCGGCTTTTTTCCGGTCGCTTCACAATCCCGGCTAAGGACCGCAACGCCGTGGTACAATCGTCGCGCAAGCAATTGCCCGGGGTCGAACCGAGACTGGGTGTGAAGAGATGCGGAGAGTTAGGTCCGGCCATTCTTTTTTTCAGGAGGGATTACCATGAAACGATGGATGATTCTCGTTGCTCTTCTTTTAGGTAGTGTGGCCCTCGCTACCTGTACGGCGCTCACTCTCTCCCAAGCGCCCCGGGAGGTCGCTTTCACGGGGGATTGGGAGAAAGTTCCGGCGAAGCCGGTCACGCTTTTTTATCCCGGGCAGAGTTCGTGGGAGTTCCTTACGAGTCCGGCGCATCCGGGGGCCGAGCCTCTGAAGGCAGGTATGGACTGCGCTACTTGTCACAAACCGTTAGGTGGACCAGAAAAACTCGGCGCGTCGCTCGTCAAGCACGCGAAGTTGGAACCCGACCCGATCGCGGGCAAACGTTCGACGGTCGATCTATCGGTGAAGGCCGCGTTCGACGGCGAATACATCTACTTCCGCTTCGAGTGGGAGTCCAAAGAGCCAGGGGTAACCCACACGCTGTGGCGTTACGACGGCAGCAAGTGGATTAGCTGGGGAGGTGAGAAGCCCGATGTGTTGAAGAAAGGCATTCCACCCAGCTACGAGGATCGCCTGGCGATTCTGATCGGCGAGCCAAACGCCGTTCCCGCTTACGACGGCGCCAGGGTCACCTTCTCTCAGGCCGGCTGTTTCATCACCTGTCATAACAGCATGCGCGCCATGCCGAGAGAGCCGGCCGCAGCGGCCTTGAGTGCCCATCCATTCTGGGGTGAAAAGGGCCGTCGAGTAGGGGACATACGGAAATACCTGCTCCTCACCCGGACGGCGCAGGATGACGCGGGCGCTTGGGACAAGGTGAAAAGCGCGGCCGAGTTGGAGACATTGAAAAAAACCGGCAAGTTCCTCGATCTCTGGCAATGGCGCGCGGCCCGCTCCAACCCGGTGGGATTTGCGGGAGACGACTACGTTTTAGAGTACCGTTTAAGCGACGCCGGCAAAAATCCTTTTACGACTCCCGCCAAGCCGGCATGGATGTACGACGCGAGCAAGACGGGGTTTGCCGCCATTCCGGAAGCGGATCTCACAACAATGCTCGATAAATTTCCTCTGGTCATCGGCAGGAACGCCGTCGCCCTCGACCCGAAGGCTTCCTTCAAGGCCGGAGACATCCTGCCTCAGCCGGTGCTGCAAGAGCCGGCGGGAAGCGCAGCCGACATCCAGGCGAGCGGCGTTTGGAGAAACGGCCGATGGACGGTCGATCTCAAGCGCAAGCTCAACACCGGCAACCCGGACGACCGCGTGCTGGAGCCGGGGAAGGTGTACGATATCGGTTTTGCCGTCTTCGAGGATAAGGTCTCCAACCGCCGTCATCATGTAACCTTGCCGCCTGTGACGTTGGGGTTGGGAGTCGACGCGGAC
>DASXUF010000095.1 GCA_036504975.1 Candidatus Binatia bacterium
TGATCGCCGCGGAGATCGCCAAGATCCACACGATCGAATGGACGCCGCAGTTGCTTTACAACGAGCCTGCCTACCTGGCCATGAACGGGAATTGGAGCGGCCTCTTTGACGGCAAGGAGTTCGTCAAAACCATCCTCGAAAAGATCGGCGCAAAGATTGCCACGGACCCGAAAAAGACGGCCGTATGGCGTTCCGTCCGCGCGTCCCTGGAAGGAATCGTCGGCACGGGCAGCGACGCTTGCGCCGAGCGGGCGATCTTCGCCCGCGACCAGCGCGGCCGGGGTGATCCCGGCTGCATCAACGGCGGGACCAATCATTTCGGATCGCCGTTCAATTTTCCGGAAGAGTTCGTGACCGTCTATCGTCTCCACGCCATGGTCCCCGATCTCATCGAGTACCGCGAATGGGATAGAGACGCGAATTTGATCCGGAACAAGATTCCGGTCGTGGACACTTTCCGCGCCGGGGCGACCGCGGCGATGCAGCGGCGCGGCCTCGCCAACTGGGCGCTCTCCATGGGACGACAGCGCGTCGGGCGGCTGGCGCTGCGGAATCATCCGCAGTTTTTGCAGAACCTAGAATTGCCGCGCCTGCATACGGGCACAGGAAAAATCGACGTGGCAGCGCTCGACATTCTTCGGGATCGAGAGCGCGGCGTGCCGCGCTTCAACGAGTTTCGCCGGCAGTATGGACTCAAGCAACTCACGAGCTTTAATGATTTTATAGACGCACGCATTCCCAAGGACTCACCCGAGCGGGTAGAAGAGGAGAAGTTGGCGGGTTTCTTGCGCGAAGTTTACGGACAGCACAAATGCGACGCGTCGAAGATCATCACCGCGGCGCAACTCGATGACGACGGCACGAAGATCAACGACTGCCTGGGCCATCCGAACGGCAGCATGGTGGATAACGTCGAGGACGTCGATACCGTCGTCGGCTGGCTCGCCGAATCGATTCGCCCGCACGGCTTCGCCATCTCCGAGACGCAGTTCCAGGTCTTCATCCTGAACGCCTCCCGGCGGCTCTTCAGTGACCGGTTTTTTACTTCGAGCTTCCGCCCCGAGTTCTATACGAAGTTTGGACTCGATTGGGTGACCAACAACGGTCCCGGCGGGAAACAGATGGAGGAGGGGAGACCGAACGACCACGATATGGAAATTTCTCCATTGAAGCGCGTTCTGCTAAGAACCATCCCCGAATTGAAACCTGAATTGGATCACGTCGTCAACGCCTTCGACCCGTGGGCGCGCGACCGCGGCGATTACTATTCGCTTCAATGGAAGCCGCGCAAAGGGGCCGAAACGAACGCAGCGTTCAAGTAGGGCGCTTCTAAAATCTTCCCTTGTTCGAATCTTACAGGTATTTCCCGCCTGAGGATTCGGGTGTTCGCCCGATTGTCTGTTAGACGCTCCTCCTGTAATTACCGTAGGGTCCACTAGATTTCCTCAAGGTTCAGCTCGTGCAGGCGGGGTTGCGTAACGACACCATGGCCAAATCAATTCTCGTGGTGGACGACGAACAGCATTTCCTGGAGCTCCTCATCCGAATTCTCGGCAAGAGGGAGTTTGAAGTCCATCCCGCGCCGAGCGGTACCGAGGCCTTGAATCTCCTCGAACAAAAATCTTTCGACCTGGCGCTACTGGATATCAGAATGGGCCCGATGAACGGCATCCAACTGCTCGATGAAATCAAAAAGAGACAACCCGACATCAAGGCGGTGATGATGACCGCCTATCCGACTTCCGAAACCCGCGGCCAAGCGCTGGAAAAAGGGGCCGCGGCCTACCTCTCCAAGCCTCTCGATTTGGAAGAGCTCGTAAAGACCATCGAATTGCTCCTACCCCATTGACAAAGACCGTAGGTCGGGTAGGTCCTTAACTGCGTGACAAGCGAGCGCCGGAAAGCCTCTAAGACCAAGAAGGGGACAGCATGAGGGGTGAAGTTGCAGAGCGTATCTCGAAGTTAAAGCAGGGGGATCATGCCTGCCTGATCTATAATGATGACCCCGCCGAGCAAATGGCGGCGCTCGTTCCTTATATCAAAGAAGGTTTGGAAGAAGGCGAACAGTGCATCTATGTCGCCGACGATCAGACGATCGAGGAGGTCGCCCACGCGCTTGAGATCGGCGGCATCAACGTCGTTCGGGAATCCGAGCGCGGAGCTTTACGCCTCTGGACACGTCGCGAATGGCGCCAACCGGGCGAGCTCGACTCCGCCAGCAAATCCCTCCAGGTGCGCCGGCTCATAGACGAAGGGCTGAAGGCCGGCTTTAAGGGCGTTCGGTTCGCCGTGGAAATGACCTGGACCCTGGGTCCCGATATCAGCGTCGATAGGCTGAAACACTGGGAAGCGACGATCAATACCCTATTCGTCCCCGGCGTGCCGGGGCGGATTGTCTGTCAGTATAGCCGAAGCCGCCTTTCCGCCGCTGTGATAGAGGCGGGCCTGCGGACACACCCCATCGCCATCCTGGACGATCTCTGTGTCAATCTCTTCTATGAGGCGCCGCTCCTTCTTGAAAGCAAATCCGAGACGGAAAAATTGGACTGGATGATTTCCCAGCTCAAGAAAGCGCACCAGGCGGAAAAGGCAGGTGAGAAAGAAATTCGGCAGGAGTCCCAGGCGCTGCTGGCAGCCATTGTCGAGTCTTCCGACGACGCCATCATCAGCAAAACGCTGGACGGCATCATTACTTCCTGGAACAAAGGCGCCGAGCGTATGTTCGGCTACTCGGTTCAAGAGGCGATCGGGCGGCCGATTACGCTGATTATCCCGCCTGAACGGCAGGACGAGGAGGGGTCGATTCTAGAACGGCTTCGGCGGGGAGAGCGGATCGAGCACTACGAGACGCTTCGCGTCTCGAAGGAGGGCCGGCTCATCGATGTCTCCCTTACCGTATCGCCGGTTCGGGACGCGAACGGCCGTATCCTTGGGGCGTCGAAAGTTGCGCGCGACATCACGGCGCGGCGGCGGATGGAAGAAGCGCTCAGGGAGAGCGAGCAAAAGCTGCGGCGGCAGGCGGAGGAGTTGGAGCAGCAGCTCATCGCCTCCGGCCGCCTCGTCTCCCTCGGCGAGATCACGGCTTCAATGGCGCACGAGTTCAACAATCCCCTGGGAATCGTCATGGGCTTCGCCGAGGATCTGCTGAGCGAGAAAGATCCATCCAGCCCGGACTACCAGCCGCTCAAGATCATCAGCGACGAAGCGAAGCGCTGTAAAAACATCATGCAGGACCTCTTGAATTACTCGCGGCCGAGAAGAACTGAAATGGGGCAAATCGATATCGGAAAGCTGGTCGAAAAGAGTCTGCATCTCATGACGAACCGTCTTTACAAGCAAAAGATTAAAAGCGCTATCGAAGTCGAGCTTGGTCTGCCGGATATCCTCGCCGACGCGCAGCAGTTGGAGCAAGTCCTGGTGAATCTTTACCTCAACGCGATCGATGCTATGCCCGAAGGTGGGACGTTGAGCGTCCGAGTCGGGCGCGACCGCGAGGAGGGCCGAATCGCCGTCTCGGTGACCGATACCGGGTTCGGGATAGGTGCTGAAGTGTTGCCGAAGATTTTTCAACCGTTTTTCAGCGTGAAGAAAAAAAGCGGCTTGGGTTTGGGGCTTCCGATATGCGACCGGATCATCAGGAACCACGGCGGCAGGATCGAGGTCGAGAGCCGGCCGCACCAGGGAACGACCTTCAGGATTTATTTGCCCTTGGAGCAGAGACTCGCGCGTGAGGAGAGCCCAAGCGAATGGGTCGCCGAATCGCAGCCTGGGAAATAGAAAGAAGATACTTCGACGACGCTCCGTTCCGAAATGGATCGGAATCGCGGAGATTCAGAACTCCACGAAAATATCCTTGGCGCCTTCGCCGGTGAGCTGTTTGATCGTGGTGATGCGGTCGCTGAATTCCTTCAATGTGCCGAGCGAGCTGGGACCGACGTCGATCAGAATCGAATAGAGCGAAAACCCGAGCCGTTCTTTTTCGTCACGGAAATTCTCCGCCCACTCCGGCGTCACCTGGCACTCGCCGTCGGTGATGAACACGACGTCGCCTTTCTTGTACTTCGACTTCTTGAGACATTCGAGAGCGGCGTCGAGCGGTTTTTGAAAGTCCGTGCCGCCGCCGGGAAAATACTCGGCCAGGTCCATGACCTTTTCCATCTCCATCTCGTAGCGCGCGCGGGGGTTCATGTCGAGCACCTGGAGCGGCGCGTCGTCGGAAGAGAAGCAGATCGAGCGGAACAGCCGGCGCTGGCGCCGGGCGATTTCCAGCAAGGTCAGCGCTACGGCCTTGGACCAGATCTCCTTGTCGCCCGCCATCGACGAGCTGCCGTCGAGGCAGACGACCATCGGGCCTTTGCCTTTCTCCTCGACGCCGCGCAGCGAATACTGGAGCAGCTCCTGGTCCAGCAGCCGGCGTTGAAAGTCTTTGCGCAGGAGCGGATGCGAGAGCGTGAGCAGCTCGGGCGGTAGCAGGCGATGCACGGCGTCGCCGCGCTCCACTTCCAGGATCTCCTCGCTCGAACGCTCGAAGATTTTCTTCCGCAGCGCGAGCGCGTGAAATTTCATCCGTCCGATCATCCGGCTGAGCTTCTTGAGCTTTTCGTTCCCCGCGAGTCGCTTGCCCAGCTCCAACTTTTGTCCCGGAGGCGAGCGATAGCCGGAGCCCAGGCTCTGTCCCCATTGTTCCGCCTCTTCGGCCGCCTCTTCGAGGCGCTGCGCCGCCTTGATCGCCTCGGCCTGGAAGCGCTGTGTCACTTGCGTCTCCTTCTGCTTCAGCTCTTCCGCCAGCCGCTGCGCTTTCTGGCGTAAGAGTGCCTCGGCGCCGTCCATTTCGCCTTCCACTTTGTCTTTGGCGCGCTCAAGAACCTTTTGCTTGTCTTTGCCGGCCGCTTGTTCATTCGTGAATTTTTCAGCTTCCGTAAACTCCGCCTGTTTCTCGACCAGAACCTCCTCCTGTTTTTTGATATCCCACAGGTCGAGCATTTCCCGGCGCGTCAGCATCTTTTCGGCTTTCAGGAGAGAGATCAGGCTCTCGCCAAGAAGCAGAGTGCACAGGCCGGCCTTGGCTTCGTCGAGGAGGGTCATCTCGCGCAGAATCGAGTACAGGTCGCCCTGGCGCAGCGCGCTCAGAAAGGTGCGATTGAAGAGCCCGCTCTGCCTTAGCTCGGTGTCTTTTTGGAATGTGACGTTATACTTGAATAGGACGCAGAAAACGTCTTGCAGCAAAGAGTCGAAGTGGGGGAGAAACGTCCCGCCGGTTTCCTCGATGGCGCGGAGCGAAGGAGAGTCGGCGCGGAGCTGGCTGAAAACCCGCCGGTCGTAAGCGTCGCTCTCGATCCAGGACGATTCTATAGGAAGCGGCGTGATCGTGCGCTTCTTCGGCGGTTTTTGTTTCTTTTTTGCCGGCATGAAACCAGTGCTGAGGACTGAGTGCTGAGTCCTGAGTATGGGAATTTACTCAGTCCTCAGCACTCAGAACTCCTCCAACATCTGCTTTTGAATTCCCTCGATCTCGTCTTTGATCGCGCCGACGCGCTCGACCGGCCGGCCAAGTTTTTTAGCCTTGTCCATGATCTGCTCGACCTTGGCGAGGATGTTCTTGAGCTTCGTATGGACCTCGATCAGCGCCCGTGCGCGGTCGTCGCTGGTCTCCCACGGTCGCAGCGCGGCGTCGCGAACCTCGCGCGACTCGTAAAGCAATTCCTTGACTTCCTCTTCGTAGCCGAGCAACAGCTCGCGAATCGTATTGCGGACCTCGTTTTGTTCCTGCGGATCGCGCCAGAGGACGTGTTCGAGAAAATAGAGATCGCTCTCATCGACCGCTTGCCGGCCGGCGAGGTAGGCGTGCGCCTGGAGCAGGCTCAAAGATTGCCGATAGCGCCGGTCGGAGGCTTCGAGATTTTTCTTCTTCAGCTCGCGGCGGATGTCGGTGACCGTCCGGTAGATAAAGGCGGGGATGGCGACCGATCGAGTTGCGGCCTGCATTTCGCGAAGCTCTTGCAGGCCGATGCCGGTGCGTTCCGCGGGGGACGCGGCCTCGAGCATGCGGAGGAAACGAAAATCCTCCGCGATGTAGCTCACGACAAAACGGAGCAGGAAGCGGTCGTAGAGCGCCATCAGCTCGTCGTCCTCGGGCAGTTCGTTGCTGGCGCCGAAGAGCGTGAGCAGAGGGACGGAGACCACCTCTTTGCCGTTGTGAAACAGCCGCTCGTTGATCAGCGTGAGAATCGCGTTCAGGATCGACGAGTTCGCTTTGAAGATCTCGTCGAGAAAAGCGATGTGCGCTTCGGGAAGCTTGCGCGAAGTGACCCTGCGGTAATCGTCCTGCTCCAGGGCCTTCAGGCTCACAGCGCCGAAAATTTCTTCGGGCGTCGAGAAGCGAGTGAGAAGCCACTGAAAGTAGTTGGCGCCATCGATGCGCCGGCAGAGCTCGTCGGCGAGCATCGATTTGGCCGTGCCCGGCGGGCCGATGATCAAGACGTGCTGCGAGGAGAGTAGGGCGCAAAGCGCGCCGTCGATCAGATCGCCGCGTTCGAGAAACATCTGCTTCAGGTCTTCGCGGATCTTTTTAAGTTTTTCTTTGACCGCCATGGCGAGTAAACTCAGGGTAACAAATGGCTCGGGAGGAAACAATGCGCCGTGCTTCGCCGTGGAAACATTGACATGAGGGCATTCCACCGGCTAACTTCACCGCTGCAAGCGCTGGTGACTTCGTCGAGGCGCCATGAACGCTGAGATCATCGACAGGCAGAAGCAGGCGATGCGTTCCGAGGGATTGGATGCGCTCGTCGCGATCTCGCCGGAAAATTTCGTTTACACGGCGGGATTCGTGGTGCCGTCCCAGCCCTTGATGCGCTGGCGGCACGCGATCGCTGTCGCGACCGCGGACGGCGCGGTACGAATGATCGTGGTCGATATGGAAGCCGCCACCGTCCGGGCGCGCGCGGGCCTCGAAGATGCGCGGGCGTATCGCGAGTTTGTCGATGATCCCATGGAAGCGCTCCGGGAGTTGATCGCGTCTTTGGGATTGGAGCGGGCGAGGTTGGGGGTCGAACTGGAGTATATGCCCGCGCGGGATTTCTTGACGCTTAAAGAAAAGCTTCCCGGCGCGACTCTCGTCGCCGCGGACCGGATTTTTAACAAGCTCAGGCAGGTCAAGAGCCGCGCCGAGATCGATCTGCTGCGCGGGCTCAGCCGGATCACGGATCGCGCGATCGGAGAGACTCTGAAGAGCGCCCGCGCCGGCATGACCGAGATGGAGCTTGCGGGCGGCCTGCTCGGCAGGATCTTTGCGGCCGGCGCCGAAAATTTCAAGCTCATGATCATCGCCTCCGGTGAGCGCAGCCAGTATCCCAACGTGGGACCGAGCGAGCGGGCGCTCAAGCGCGAAGATCTCATCCGCATGGAGATCTTCGGCATGAAGAACGGCTACCACGCGGGCGTCTGCCGCACCGCGGTCGTGGAGAGGGCGACGGCCGAGCAAGAGAAGATCTGGAAGAATCTGATCGAATGCAAATACCGCGTCATGGAGATGATCAAGCCCGGCGCGCCTTGCCGGGAAGTCTACCGGCGCTTCCTCGGGCATTTCAGCGCCCTTGGATTCGAGCCGATCAGCTTCGTCGGTCACGGCATCGGGCTGTTTCTTCATGAAGAACCTTACCTCGGACGCTATGGCGACGAGATACTCGAGGAAGGAATGGTGGTTGCCATCGAGCCGCTGGCATACATTCCAGGGCGGATGGGCCTGCAGAATAAAGACATGCTTCTGGTGACCGAAGACGGCTGCGAGCTGCTCTCCAACGAGACGGCGACGGACGAGCTTTTACGGGTCGGCTGAAATTGCAATGAAGATCAGCCGGATAGAGACAATCCCGATCAAACTGCCGACGCGGAGGATCCACCAGTGGTCGAGTCTCACGACGCCGATCGGCGTCTACGTGATCCTTAAAATCATTACGGACGAAGGTTTAACCGGCCTCGGCGAGGCGCCCGCGCTGAAGGATTGGGGCGGCGATCACATGAAGTACTACGGCGAAACGCCCGGGACGACCGCTCACGTCGTCAACGATATTCTCGCGCCCGCGCTGATCGGGAAAAATCCCTGCGACATCGGCGCGACGCACGGCGTGATGGATCTGGCCATCAAAGGTTACCCTTACGCGAAGGCTGCGATCGACATGGCGCTTTACGATCTCGCCGGCAAGGCGCTGCGGGCGCCGGCGTACCAACTTCTCGGCGGCTGCTATCGCAAGCGTATTCCGGTCGCGCACAGCATCGGTCTCATGGCGATCGAAAAAGCGGTCGAAGAAGCGATCCAGGTGAAAGCGGAAGGAATCAAAACCGTCAAGCTCAAAGGCGGGCAGGAGCCGCGACGGGACGTCGAATTGGTCGAACAGGTAAGAAAGGCGCTCGGCGCGGAGATCCAGATCGTGGTCGATGCGAATCAAGGCTACGCGACGCCGAAAATCGCCGTGCGGACCATCGAGGCGATGGAGGAATACGCGATCCTGTATATGGAGCAGCCGGTGGAGGGAATCGACGCGATGGCCGCGGTCGCCCGGAGAGTCGATACTCCGATCATGGCGGACGAGAGCGCGTGGACTCCGCAGGACGTTCTGGAGATCGTTCGCAAAAAAGCCGCGGACGCGATCTCGCTTTACACCACCAAGCCGGGCGGTCTATTCAAGGCCCAGAAGGTCGCGGCAGTGGCGGAAGCGGCCGGCCTACAGTGCAATGTCAACGGCTCGGTCGAGACCGGCGTGGGAAACGCCGCCAATCTTCATCTTGCCGCTTCCACGGCCGTGGCGTCGCTCGCCTGCGTCGTGCCGGTTTCAACCCCTCGAGGCAAGGGAAGGAATGGCATCGCCGGTATTTATTATACCGACGACGTCATTACGGAGCCTTTCGAGTACCACGACGGTTTCATCGTCATCTCCGACAAGCCCGGCCTGGGGATCGATCTGGACGAGGAGAAGTTGGCGCGCTATCGCATCGACTGAGATGGGCATTCACACCATTGCGGTTATCGGCGCGGGCAACGGTGGATGCGCCGCCGCGGCGGATCTCACGCTGCGCGGCTACGAGGCGCGGCTCTACTCGCGCTCGGAGCGCACGTTGGAACCGATTCGAGAACGCGGCGGTATCGAGCTGGTCGAGGAGGGGAAGAAACATTTCGCCCGGCCGGCGCTGGCAACCAACAGGCTGGATGAAGCGGTAGCAGGCGCCGAGCTGATCATGATCGTCGCGCCCGCCGTGGCGCACGAAGAGCTGGCAGCGGGACTCGGGCCGCTTTTGCGCGACGGGCAGATTATATTTCTCAATCCCGGCCACACGGGCGGCGCGCTGCACGTCGCCGCGCTTTTGCGCCGTTTCGATGCGCCGAAGAAAATTTGCGAGACCGTGACGTTGACTTATATCTGCCGGTCGATCGGAAAGGCCGCGGTCGAGGTTTACCGCCGCACGACGAATCTTCTCTGCGCCGCGTTCCCGGGAAAACATACTTATGACGTCTCAGGCAAGATCGGCCCCATCTATCCGGCCGTCATCCCGGCAAAAAACGTCCTGGAAACCGGTCTGGCGAACATCAATGCGATTATGCACCCCGCGGGCATGATCGGAAACGCCGGCCGGATCGGAGGAGACTTTTGCTTTTACAGCGAGGGCATTACGCCGGCGATTGCGGACGTCATCGAGGCGGTTGATCGAGAGCGGCTCCAGGTCGTGGAGAAGTTGGGATTGCCGGCCCGGAGCTTTGTGGAGATTTTTTTTCAGGCCGGGCTGACGACGGAACGCGCCCGCTCCGGCGGATCGGTTTACGAAGCGATTCGCGACAGCGCGCCGAACCGGACGATCAAAGCGCCAAAGAGCATGGATCACCGGTATCTTCACGAGGACGTCGGCTACGGCCTGGTGCCCATCGCCGAGATCGGCAGATGGGCCGGCGTCGAAACGCCGGTCATCGACAGCCTCATCACAGCCGCGTCGGAGATGAATCGGATCGACTATCGCCGCGAGGGGCTGACGCTGGAGAAGATGGGCTTGGCCGGGGTAAAGGCGGAGACTTTGCCGACGCTGCTTCATGAAGGATTTTGAACCCGAAAGGAACGCTGCCATGCGGGTAGGACTATGTTTCGACGGCTTCTATTCGATCAACGAGATGGTCGAGCTCGCCCGGGCCGCTGACAATAACGGAATGCATTCGATCTGGATGTCGGACCATCTCTGCTTTCGCGATTCGCTCACCTCGGCCATGGCCTTTCTCGCCGCCACTAAGAAAATAACGGTCGTTCCCGCGCCGCTCAGCCCCTATTCGCGCCATCCGATCATCACCGCAATGGCGCTCTCGACGATGGACGAATTCGCCCCCGGAAGAGTGTGGGCGACCGCCGGGACGGGAAACGCCGCGGCGCTGGACGAAGCGGGCATGAAGGTCACGCGGCCGCTAAAGACGATGCGCGAGTACATGGACGTTCTGCGGCGATTCCTCACCGGCGAGACGGTGGAGTTTCACGGTGAGACGCTTAGCGTCAACGGCGCCAGGATGGGCTTCAAGCCGTCTTCCTCGGTCCCGATCTATATGACGGCGGTAAAAACCGGAATGCTGCGCCTGGCCGGAGAAATCGGCGACGGCGTCCTGCTGTCCGCCGGCTGCGCGCCGGGGTACATCGCTCGATGCGCCGGGGAGATCAAAACCGGCGCTGCACGCGCCGGAAGCCCGCCGCAGCACAGGGAGGTCGCGGGCTTTATCACGACATCGGTGTCTTCGGATCCCCGGGAAGCGATCGACGCCAGCAAAAGTTTTTTAGCCTACATCTTCCGCAACAAACACCACGCGGAAAACATCCGTACGGGCGGGGGCCAGGTCGATCAAGAAGGATTGGCTGCGGCGGTCGGGCGGCGCGACTGGGAAGAAGCGAAGCGGTTCATCAGCGATGAAGTCGTCCACGCGCACTCGATTTCCGGCACGGCGGCCGAATGCCGCAAGCGCATCGAAGAGTTTGTGAAAAGCGGCCTCGATCTTCCCATACTCCTCCCGATGGGGACCCAGGAAGCGAGGAAGCGGGTTGTTGATCTGGCCGGTCTCCTATAATAATAGAGTCCTAACATCAAAATTTGGTTTGATAGGAAAAAGTTTCTGAAATTTCACGGAGGTGTTTGACATGAAGTTACGTGAGGACTGCGCAACGCTCGTTGTCGGCCTGCTGGCTCTGGTTGCGTTTGCCGCGACGGCGCACGCGCAGGCGCCCAACGTCGATGCGGCCAAGAAGGAAGAAAAGATCGTCGTCTACGGCGCGCAGGTACCGCAGGCGATGGAGCCGATGCACAAAGCCTTCGAGAAAAAGTACGGCATCAAGGTCGAGTACTGGCGCGGCTCGTCCACCCAGGTCGCGGAGCGCGCGCTGAGCGAATTTCGCGCCGGGAGACCCGGTTACGATGTCGTCGAGGGAAACCGCGGTGTTCAGCTCATCATGAAAAACGAAGGACTGTTCACGAAATATATTCCGCCCTCGTCGGAAAAGTTTCCGGCTCAGTTCAAGGAAAAGGACGGTCTGATCACGGCGTGGCGCGCGCTGCCGATCAGCATTCTCTACAATACGGATATGGTAAAACCGGGCGACGCGCCGAAGACTCTCGACGATCTTCTTAGCCCCAAGTGGACCGGAAAGATAACCATGCCCGATCCCACGCGCCACACGACGACGGCGCAGTTTCTGTGGAATCTTTCCAAATTCAAGGGAGACAAATGGCTCGACTACGTAAAGGCCTTGGCGAAGCAGCAGCCGATACTGGTCGAATCTCTGGCGCCGGTCACGACGACGATCATCAAGGGCGAGGCGCCGGTCGGCATCACCTACATCAAGTACGTGAAGCAGTACAAGGGCCCGGTGGGCTACGTGCTGATGGATAAATATTTGACCGATCCGAACTATATGAGTCTCAGCGCGAAGACGACGAGACCCAATGCAGCCAGGCTCTACATCGAATACGTCTGCTCGCCCGAGGGACAAAAGGCCGCGGCCGACGAGGGGGAGTTTCCGATGCTTCCCGGCATCATTCCGCCGATCAAGGACGCCGAGAAGGTCGTGCCCGGTCTGGTTTTCATGGATAATCCGTCCGAAGAAGAATTCAAGAAACTGATGGGCGAAACTTTCCGGCAGATCTTTTTCGGGAAGTAAGGACTCCGGTCGTCGGAGAGATTCTTCGCTCCGCTCAGAATGACATCGGAGGATCTGTCCATCCTGAACGAAGTGAAGGATCTCTTTTAAAGAGGATTACCATAACGGACCGGCCTGGAACGAGAAGTATTGGGCCGGCCCCTTCTTTTTGCTTTTAGGCGGAACCCATCATGAACGGCGCGACTGTTTTGACGCGGGTTTTCGAGCGGCCCGTCCGCGCGGTGCGCCAGGATCCGAACGTGACGGTGATGGCGCTCGTCGGCGTGATCATCGCCTACCTCAGTCTCTCGCCGACCTTCATGCTCTTCTACGGCAGCTTTCTCAGCAAGCCGTTGGGCGTGCCGGGCGAATTTACCCTGCAGCACTACGTCAGGGCTTACAGCGATCCGGTCACGTATCAGTTGTTGGTCAACTCCTTTATTTTCGCCGCGGGCTCTTCCCTCCTGGCGACTTTTTTGGCGTCGGTCGTCGCGTGGATCACCGTGCGCACCAACGCGCCGCTTAGAAGAATCTTCGAGCTGACGGCCGTCGTTCCCAATATCTTTCCGCCCCTGATGCTGGCCGTCGCTTGGGGCGCGCTCCTCAGCCCGCGCACCGGACTGATCAACCGCGCCCTGATTCAGTTCCTGGGTTTGGCGAGCGCGCCGTTCAATATTTATTCCATGGCCGGCATGATTTTCGTCGAGGGGCTGATCACGGCGCCGCTGGCTTTTTTGATCGTTTCGGCGTCGCTGCATTCCATGGATCCGTCGCTCGAGGAATCGGCGCGCGTGGCCGGCTCCTCCAATCTGCAGATCGCACGGCGCATCACGTTTCCGATCATCCGGCCGGCGCTCCTGGCTTCGGCGACGCTCAATTTCGTGCGCGCGATCGAAAGCTTCGAGACCCCCGCCATCATCGCGCTGCCGGCGCGGATCGAGGTCTTCACGACGAAAATTTACCGCGAAGCGATCGGCGCTTTCCCGCCCAATCAGAACGTCGCGGCCACCTACGCCGTCTCCTTGCTCGTCATCACGATGGTCTTCGTCTATCTCTACCGCCGCTTGACGTCGAGCTCGGAGCGCTACGTCACCGTGACCGGTCGCGATTATCGTCCGATGATCATCGATCTGGGGAAGTGGCGCTACTTTGCATCGGCGATCGCCGCCCTGATCCTCGTCCTGATCGTCGTGCTCCCGCTCCTCGTATTGCTCTACGTCTCCTTCGTGACCTATTTGCACGTTCCGGGGGAGAAGACGTGGGATCTTTTGACGCTCGACCATTACCGCTCCAATCTGACCGACGGCCGGACGTACCGCGCGCTGCAAAACAGTCTTTTCCTGGCGATCGGAGGAGCGACGCTGTGCATGCTCTTGGCGTCCGTCACCGCCTACATGACGACGAAGACGAAAGCGGCGGGAAGATCGCTGATCGAAGCCTTGACGTTCATCCCGTGGGCTTTCCCCGGCACGGCGCTGGCGATCGGGCTACTCTGGACGTACGTGTACGTGCCGCTTCCGATTTACGGGACGCTGTGGATTTTGCTCATCGGATACATCACGCGCTTTCTGCCGTACGGGCTGCGCACGATGACCAGCACGGTGGTCCAGGTGCACGACGATCTGCCGGCGGCATCGATGACATGCGGCGCCGGATTCTGGGCGACGTTTCGCCGCATTCTGCTGCCGCTTTTGCGCCCCGGCTTTATCGCCGGCTGGATCATCCTGGCGACGATTTATCTGCGCGAGTTCAGCACTTCGATTTTCCTCTACTCGCCCGGCTCGGAGCCGATCGGGCCGCTGCTCTATCATTTCTACGTCGACGGAAATCTCGGACCGATGTGCTCGCTCGGCGTCATCGTCAGCGTGATCTGCCTGCTCCTGATCGTCGTGGCGCGGCGCATCGGCAAGGTGGGGTTCGAAGGAAGGTAAGAAGCATGCCCTGAGCCCTTCGACTGCGCTTAGGATAAACTCCGTCGAAGGGTAAAAGACAAAAATGGATGCGCAGACGGTAAAAAAACTCGTCGAAAAGAATCTTCACTACGAGGAAGTAAAGCGGATCCTCGTCAAGCTCGTGCAGACTCCGAGCCCGCAGACGGAGCTGCTGGAGGCCGAGCCGCAGGTGCTCGCGCTGATCCGGGACGTCATCAAGCCCGAACTGGAGCGCTCCGGTCTCAAGCCGGTGATCGACGAAAAAGGCAACCTGATCGTATCCTTGAAAGGGAGAAGCCAGGGAAAACGGCTGTTGCTGGTCGGTTACGCTATGTGCGCCGCGCCGAGCACGATGAAGGAGCCTTACTCGGGCGCTCTGGTCGACGGCGGCCGGTACCAACTGGCCGGCGAATGCGTCTGGGGAAGGGGCGCTTGCGAACAAAAAGGAAGCCTCGCGGCGATGATGGCCATGGTGAAGCTGCTCGGCGAATGCAGAGCGGAGCTGCCCGCGGATTTATTTTTCGTGGTGAGCACGGCAGGGGAGACGGGCCGGCACGATTCGCTGGCTCACGTGATGGCGCGCGGCAACGTCAAGGCGGACTGGGCGATCGTCGACGGGCCGCCGGAAATTCAGCTCGGCAACAAAGGCCGGGTCGATATCCAGGTCGTCGTCCGCGGCAAGCAGGCGCACAGCAGCCGGCCGTGGGACGGCGTCAACGCGATCGAAGGCGCGGTGAAAGTTTTAGAGAAGCTAAGGCCCTTGATGCCTTATCCCTCCGAGCGGACACATCCGGAGTTGGGCAAAGTAAGTTTAACGACCACCGCGATCGAAAGTTTCCCTAAAGCCACGCATACGATCCAGAGCGAGTGCAGAATTATATTCGACCGCCGGCTCTTGCCCGGCGACGACCCGGACGAAGCCATTCAGCAGATCAAAACGGCGATCGGGGCCGTGGAGCCGTTTGCGGTCGAGGTCCACAGAAAAGACTTCATGTATCCCAGCGAAGTGGCGAAAGACGCCGAGTGCGTCCTCGCTTTGACCCAGGCGATCCAGGTTACGCTAGGTCGGGACGCCAACTACAGTTACTCGACCGCCGCCAACGACACCGGCTTTCTCAACGCCAAAGGAATGCAGGCGGTCAATTACGGTTCGCGATATATCCGCTTTCAACACACCGACCACGACCTGGTACCGGTTCAGAGTGTTTTCGAAGCGGCCAAAGTGCTCGCCTTCGCCGCGCTCCATCGCTAGCGTTCCCACGAGGCCTTGATGTCCCGCTTGGTGGCGTCCGACCGTGAGGGCGTGAGACGGCCGGAGCCATAGCTTGGAGCTTGCTAGCTTTGATTCATTCAAACAGGAGCGCCGCGCCGCAAGTTAGGCTAGCATCGAGTAGGGCGGCGCCATTTTTATTGCGCAGCGAGGCAAATATAGGCGAAGGGCCGCGGGTCTGAAGCCAGTCGTTGAGCGCGCTGGTTTCGGCCGCGGGCGTGAGAAACTCCACGCGGTGAGGCCCGATCGCGAAGCCAGCCCTGAGCGCAGCGATATCCCGCTCGATGGTTTTTCCCTTGCCGCCGAGCACGGCTTCGAACCAGTGCTGCGCCGGCGCAAGTTCCTGCACCACCACAGCTACGGCCGCGATTCCCAAGGCGCCGTTCTTGTGCTTCACCTCGCGCGGCACGCGCTCCTCCCGCGGCGTCACATCCTGGATTAAAAACGGTGCTACTCCGCGATGCTCGTCGCGCGCAAGCGAAAGCAACCATTTGAGCTGGTAGCCGTCCGGCCGAGTGCGCGACCAGGGGACGGGATCTTCGATCTTGACGCCGGCTTTGCGTAGCTTCGCCGTGTCTCCGATGAGATCGTCGGTTTGCATACAGTAGTCGACCAGCCCGCCTCCCTTTTGCAATGCGTCCCACCAACGATGGTCCGGATTGTTTCTGTAGAAGGAAATCAACTCGATATATGAGCCGTCGGCAAAAGCGATCAGGCTGTTGTACGTGCCGACGGGATGGCGTCCGCCGGGAACCACCGTGAAGCCGAGCTGCCGGTAGTTATCCGTCGCCGCCTCCAGATCGGGAACGGCAATCACGATGTGATCGATGCCGAGGAGCATGGAAATCAGGTGAACGCGGGCACGACTTCTTCAAGGAAACGTTTAAGTTGGGTCTGCTGGTCCCAGGAAGTCAGGCGCAGAGCTATATGCTGCAGGCCCGAGCTAAAGTAATCCTTAAGGTCACGGATGCATTCCTCCGGCGTGCCGGCGGTCGTGAAGCCTTCGACGAAGGCCGCGCTGAAGTTTGAAGTGTAATACTTGTCGAGAAAGGCCTTGCTCTCCGCCAGCGCGGCCTTGCGGTCCTGTTGGATGTTAATGTTGTGGTAGAGAGCGTTGCCGAGCTTCGCCGGATCGCGGCCTTCCTCGCGCGCCATTTCCAAAATTCGCGACCATTGCCGGCGGAACTGTTCCGGGCTCACTTTGTTCGTCATCCAGCCGTCGGCGTAGCGCGCGACGCGGCGGAAGCTGCGCTCGATGACAGCATCGGGCGCGCTCGCGCCGTCGCGCCAAGTGAGCCCGGTCGGATTGCTGGCGATCCAGATGGGGCAGGGCTGCTGCACGGGGCGCGGCTCCAGCGTCACCCCGTCGAACTGGTAGAAGCGGCCGTGGTGCGAAGTGTTTTTCTCGGCGAATAGCTTCCGCAGAATTTCGATGCCTTCGGTCATGCGCGCGGGACGCTCCTTTGCCTGGATGCCCATCACGGCGTGCTCCAGCGCCTGAGCCTTGCTCTGCTCGTCCGGCCCGCCCATGCAGACGACGAGCCAGCTCCGCCCCTCGGACAAAACGTCGAGGCTCGCCCACTGCTGTGCGAAAAGAACCGGATGGCGATGCGGGAAAGTCGCCATGCAGCCTACGGCCAGCCGGACTTTCGTCGTCACTGCGGCGAGCGCGGAAAGGAGAACCACCGACTCGAAGCGGGGCTTGGCGAGGAGGCTGTCGCCGACCCAGACGGCGTCGAAGGCGCCCGAGGATTCCGCCTGTTGCGTCATGTGTATGAGATCGCTCACCTTGACGGCGCCGATGATGACGCCGCGATTCGCAAGCGTGAGGCCGAAAGAGGCGCGCATGATTCTCTCTGGTATGCGAAGAGATAAAAAGTTGCAAGGGACAATACGCAAATTCAGAATGAAAGCACCCTCACCCTACCCTCTCCCACGTTGCGGGCGAGGGTACAGTTAATGGGACCGTTTGCTTCTAGTTCCCTCTCCCTTTGGGAGAGGGTTAGGGTGAGGGAAAGCTGAACTGGTTAGGCGCGGTCGCGTTGACAGTCCGCAGCCGACTCAATAAGGTGCATCGAACAGGAGGACCCGCATGGAGATTAGTTTCCGGGGATTTGTGCAGACGCTTCGCAAACATAACGAGCTTCTTGAAATATCCAAACCGGTCGATCTGCGCAACGTCGCCGCGCTGGTGCCGCAGTCGGAGAAGGCTCTGCTCTTCAGCAACATCGAAGGTTATCCCATACCCGTTGCCTCGGGACTGTTGCAGTCGAGAAATCGTCTCGCTCTCGCCATAGGGGTGGACTATTCGGGGATCGAAAAGAAGCTGCGCGAGGCGATGGATCATCCGATCAAGCCGCGCATGGTTAAAAAAGCGCCGGTCAAGGATGTCATTCACACCGGCGGCAAGGTAGATCTATTCAAATTGCCTGTGCCGGTCTTCGGGCTGATGGACGGCGGCCCGATGATCACGGCTGCCGTGGTCATCGCGCAAGATCCTGAATATGGGATGAACGCGGGGATGTATCGCCTGATGCTCAAGGAGAGGAACATGACCGGCATCGACATCGTGACGCCTAATAATTTGAGGCGCTACGCCGAGCGCGCGCTGCAAAAAAAGAAAACACTGCCGATTTCGATGTCGATCGGCGTGCACCCCTATGAAATGATCGCCTCGACGTTCAAGGCTTCGCTCGGGACCAACGAGCTGGGGTACGCGGGAGGACTGCGCGGCGCGCCGTTGAAGCTGGCGCCCGGCGAAACCATTTCGACTCCCTGCATCGCCGACGCGGAAATAGTCCTGGAAGGGGAGATCCCACCCGAAGGCTGGATTCACCCGGAAGGGCCGTTCTCCGAGTTCAATCGCCTCATGGGCGGGCTTCATCTCAATCCCCGAGTCAAAATCAAGGCGATCATGCACCGCAAAGAGCCGATTTACTACGCGCTTCACATGCCCTGGGAAAATATCTGGATGAGCGCGCCGATCTACGAGGCGGCCGCGCTGCGCGTATTGCGCGAGGCGGGCGTGACGACGACCGCCGTCAACGTGACGCCGGGAGGCTGCTGCCACTGGCATATCGTCGCGGCGATCAAGAAGCAGCCCGGCGACGGCAAGAACGCGATCATGGCGCTGCTCTCGATCGCGGACATCAAGCACGCGATCGTGACCGACGACGACATCGATATCTTCGACCCGATCGATCTGGAGTGGGCGGTCGCCACGCGGGTCCAAGCGGACCGCGACGTGGTCATCGTCGCCAACGCGCGCTCCAAGCCTCTGGATCCCTCTCTGCCTCCGACTAACGGAATCCCGACGACGGCCAAGATGGGAATCGACGCGACGATTCCCGAGAACGTCCCGCGCGAGCGCTACAACCGGATCGTCTATATCAACGAAGGCAAAGCTCAACTAAAAGATTATCTTGGGCAGGAACCGTCCGTGCAGAAGGCGAGAACGCCAGTGAACAGACGGACGAAACCGTTGGTCGATAGAATCCTCAGGGCGCTTTCGAAATCGCACAAGTTCTACGCCGAGATTCTCGACCTATTCCACAACGAGGAGTTCGGCGAGATTGCGCGGACAATCGGCCGGCTCTCTCACGAGGGGAAGATCGCCCAAGACGGAGAAGGAAAATATCAATTGGTGGAGGACGGCTTGAGCCAGACGCGGTAGCCGTTGTTGGGATAGTTGAGCGCGTCGATCTCGAAGCTTTTGAGTTCCGGCAACACGCGCTCCGTGAACAGCTTGAGCGACTTCATCGCCTTGTCGTGTTCCAGCGCGCCGAAGGTGAACTCGCCGAGAAAGCAGTTGGCGCCCGCCCGGCGCGCGATCTCTTTGATCTGCCCCGCTACTTTTTCCGGCGCGCCGCAGATAAAGGAATTCTCACGGATGGCCGAATCGACGTCCAGAAGCTCTTTTTTTCGCTCCTCGCGGGTAATGTTGGCGAGATTTTCGTTGCCGTAGCCGCCGTAGGCCCGGCCGCCACCGACCCGATGCCAGAAGTAGATCCAATGTTCTTTGGCTTCTTCATACGCCCGCTTGTCGGTATCGGCCACGTAGATCTCGCGCATCAATGCGATCTGGGGCTCCGCGGCGATCTGGGGCTCCGCGGCGATTTGCGGCGGCGCGCCGGAGGGCTTGGCGCTTTTGTAAGTCTCTCGATAGTAATCGAAGATTTCCCGGACGACGTCCATCTTCGGCGGACACCATTGCACCGTGCTGATTCCTTCGACGGCCGCCGCGGCGACCGACTCGGGACTTCGCGTCGGCATCCACAGCGGCGGATGCGGCTTCTGGACCAGAGGAACGTTCAACTCCGCGTTTCGCACTTTGAAATATTTTCCCTCGTAGCTGAATTGAGGGTTGGCCCACATCCCCTTGATGATCTTGTACGCTTCCCACATGATGTCGTTCTTGTTGTCCCAGGAAGCATCGTAAGCCCCGAAGGCGTACTTGCCGATGCCGCTTCCGATGCCGCATTCGAATCGGCCGCGGGTGATGTTGTCGAGCATGGCGACTTCTTCCGCGACGCGAACCGGATGCCATAGAGGGAGAACATAGACGAGCGGACCGAGACGGATTCGTTTCGTCCGCTGCGAGGCGGCAGCCATCCACGCGCCGGGGCTGGAGCACTCGGCGAATCCCATGTCGAAGTGGTGCTCGGCGACGAAATAATAATCCATCCCCGCCTGGTCAATGAACTCCACCATGTCGAGATGCCGCGCGTAGAGGTCCTGATAGGAAAGTTCCGGCCGGTCGTTTTTCTGCAGGTGGTCGAAAACGCCGATCTTCATGGAATCGGTTTATGATAAGTACCTAGAGGTTGCAAGCTCGGTTCCGTCTTTACTATTCCTTGACAGCGCCGACCTGACCGTCTAAAAGTGGGAGCGCCATGGGAGTTCGACGCGCGACGTTGGGCCACGTCGTTTTGAACGTCAGGAATCTTAAGAAGTCCGAGCGCTTCTATCGTGACATATTGGGCATGACGGTCTCGGGAAGAAATCCGCGAACGAAGATGTCCTTCTTGAGCTTCGGCGCCGAGCACCACGACATCGCGTTGATGGAGTTGCCGGCGAAGGCGAAGCGAATAAACGGCGACGGCCTTCCGGGCCTGCATCATTTCTGCGTCTACGTCGGCAGCGACCAGGAAGTGGACGATCTCTATCCGGTCTTGAAGCGAAAGCGAGTTCCCGTCGTGAGCGGCCCGGAGATACTGGAGGTCGCGCACAACCTCTCGGTTAGTTTTTTGGATCCGGACGGCAACCGCGTCGAAGTCGCCTGCAACCGCAACAAGTTCGCCGAGGGTGTCCGATGAAGCGACCTATCGTTTTCCTATTTCTTCTTACCGCGTCGTTATTCTTCCGGGAAATCGCCTGGGCGCTCGACCGGTTCCACATCGCGCACAGCGCGCTGTCGGCTTCACAGGCCATCCTCTACGTCACGCGCGACGCGGGGATCTTCCGCAAGCACGACCTCGATCCGCAGATCGTCTACATCGTCGGCGGGCCGACCAACACCGCGGCGTTAATATCAGGCGGCGTGGATTACAACATCTTCGCCGGTCCCTCTTCGGTCGCCGCCAACCTGGCCGGCGCCGATACCGCGCTTTTGATGAGCTTCGTCAACACGCTGGAGCATTCCATCTACACCCATGCCGCGATCAAAAAGCCGGCCGACCTCAAAGGCAAGCGCATCGGCGTCGCGAGGAGCGGATCGTCGGATCATTACGGCGCGACGGTGGCTCTCAAAAAATGGGGACTGGAGCCTGATAAAGACGTCGCGCTTGTCGCCATCGGCGGTCCGCCTGACCGTTTTCTCGCCTTGCAGGCCGGCAGAGTGGACGCCACTCTGCTGCAGCCGCCGCTGACTTTGAGGGCGCAGAAGGCCGGCTTCAACCGGCTCGCCGCGCTCGTCGATCTCGGGCTCGATTACGTCGGCACCTCGTTCGGCACGACCCGCGCCGTCATCGAAAAAAAGGAAGACCTCACGCGGCGCGTGGTGAGGGCGTTCGTCGAAGGGATTCATTTTTACAAAACGAACAAGCCGACCAGCCTGAAAACAATTTCCAAGCTGATGAAGACCGACGACGCGGAGGCCCTGGAGGAAGCTTACGACGCCTATGCGGTCAAATTCATGGCGCGCGTGCCGTATCCGACGCTCAAAGGCATCGAAGTGATCCTGGACGATCTCGCGAAGACCAATCCCAAGGCGAAGGGCGCGGACCCGAAGCGCTTCGTCGAGCCGCGGTTTCTCAGAGAACTCGAGGAGAGCGGATTCGTCGCGAAGTTGTACGGAAAGTAACAAGACAGTATTGGAGTCGCTCCAAGTCGCTGGCTTATGGACTTTCTTTCCACATTTCACCTCAAGCGCTGGGTGGAAGAGAACCGAGATCTTTTCTCCCCGCCGTATAAGACCAACCGCCTGCTGATTCACCATCAGGATTTTCTGGTCATGATTCTCCGCGGCCCCAACGTCCGGCTCGATTTCCACGTCGAGCCGGGAGAGGAGTTCTTCTATCAGATCGAAGGCGGGATCGAGCTGCACTTGAAGCCTGAAGGGGAAAAGAGGGCGGTCGTAAAAATCGGCGAAGGCGAAATCTTTCTCTGTCCCGGCAACGTGGCGCACTCGCCGCGCCGGCCGGAGAACACCTGGGGCCTGGTGATCGAGCGGAAACGAAAGCCGGAAGAGAAGGAGGAGTTCGTCTGGTTTTGCGAGAAGTGCGATGAAAAGGTTTTGCACAGCACGGTCGCCCAAGGCGACGTCACCCAGCAGGTGACGAAAATCTACGAGGCGTTCAACGCCGATGATATAATCCGAACGTGCAAGGCCTGCGGCTACGTCTTCCCGACGGCGCCGATGGCCGAGCGCCTGGGTTTTCTGAAGTCGAAGTAGAGTAGGAGAACTATGGAGTGGAGTGGTGGAGTAATGGAGTGATGGAAAAAGCCCAAAACTCTTAACCCAGTACTCCAGCACTCCAATACTCCACGTTGCCCGCCATGGAATCTTCGCCCGGCAGGGAAAAGTCGTCTTCCGGTTCGCCGCCGGATCTCACGCGGCTCTTCAGGCGTGAATGCGTTGAGCGCCGCGCCTTCCATTTGTTCCAGGACGACGACGTCGTGCTTGTTGCCGAATCGAATTCCCAATCCCACAAAACAAAAAGGCCCGGCTTCCGCTGTTACGCGGAAGACCGGGCCTCTCTGGGCTCTTGTGAGTTACGCGGGGCTTTGGGCTCTCTGGCCTCAGGTCCTTCTTAAAATTCGGTTATTTCATCGTCTGTTTTTGGCTCGCAATCCGCTATGCGCCGATGTCAATCTGGCGCATTTTGCGTCTTCTCCTTTTCATTGTCAACTTTTTTTGGACCCCCCGGATTTCGCCGTCTCCCCCGTGGCGATTACCAACTGATCCGGGCGGCGCTCCAGGATTGAAATAACGATAGGTGGTACCCGGACTGTGCGTGTCTCCCCTGCCTCATTGTATAGCAGAGCTTGGTGCTCAAAATACGCGTCGCCCTGGCCGGTGATCTTCACAGTAGGGCCGGGGCCTTTAGCAAACAGTTTGCCGGCGTGATAAACCGCCAACTCCGAGGAGATCTGGACGGTCTCTGCCGTGATCTTCGAGATGCGGTAAGTTACCTCTAACCGCTGGTGAAGAACTTCGCTCCCATAAGCAGCGGAGAAGGTTTCCTTTGGTTGAGCCTTTGTGACAATGATCCGAGGGTCCTTTATGCCCTTCGCTTTTGCTATCGGCAGATACAGTCTCTGCTGTATCGCAGAGATGCTGGATTCCATGGACTTGAGCCGGCCGTCGATGTTTTTATCCATCGACCCGATATTTTTCTCGAGCGAACCTATGCTCTTCTCGACGGAGGCAATATCTTTTTGGAAGCTTGAGTGAAAAAACAAACCGGCAAGACCGATGGCGGGAAGAATTATGGCGATGACGACTCCGAGGGCCGGCCAAGTCACGGCATCTTTCTTAAATTTAGCAGTCATAGGAAACGGCGCCACGTCTATCATAAGCCGAGCCGTATTCAAAGCCGCTCCTTGGCCGCGTTTTCGCTCGCGGCGGCGCGGAGCAGCCAGCCGCAGCGCGGGTACTTGAGCTCGCCCTCGAAGCCGCCGCGGAGCAAAAGCCGCCGGCACTTCGGGCAGCGGACCTCTTTCCGAATCAACGCGAGAAATCTTTCCGTTAGACCGCTCACGCTTCCTCCTTGGCCTTGGTCCCGACGTGCTTCCGCATCTCGCTGTAGACACGCTTCTTTAGCGCCTTAGACTAAACCGCTTGACCGAGCCGGCGCCAGGAGTAGAATCGACCTATGAAGATCTTGTTGACAAGTGAGTGTTGCGACGCATTGGAAAAACAATTCGCGGACTTGGAGGTCGTGGACTTCCTCACGGACGAACCCGTAGGGATGCCCATGCCCTTCAGCCGAATCGTTGAATGCTCGGAGGAGGAGGCTGCCGCTTTTGTCGAAACGGCAAAGATCCACTTTCCCCGGTTTGCGCAGGAACTCCGAATCGCGATCGGTTCTCCCGTTGACCGTGCTAGGTGATTCGGTCATAGTGGCAACACCTCATTCGTCGATCCCTTCCAGGCAGTGACGGCAGATCAGCGGTTTGCGAAGGTTCTCTGAGGTGAGAAACTCCGAGAACAGCTCGCTCGGAGCAACTCGCGCTCGGGGGCTGCTAGTGCGCTGCACCAAGAAGCTTCGCCCTCGCCGTTGGCCCGTTTCTCCAAGCTCTGCTAAACTACGCTGCTATGGAATCTTCGCCCGGCAGGGAAAAGTCGTCTCCCGCCCCGCCGCCGGATCTCGCCGGCCTCAGTGACGAAGAGCTGCTTCGCATGCGCATCTGCGATCTCAAAGCGCAGATCGCCGGAAGCGAGCTCGAGTCGCGCATCGCTAACTTTCATCGCGAGCTGGGCGAGCGGGGAATTCCCGTCAAGCCGATCTGCTATCTCGGCGACGAGTGGTTCTGCCCCGACGGCGCGGCCACGATCGCGATTCCCTTTTATCTCGCCCACCCGCGGCTTAAAAAACTGGAAGAGAAAATGATGATGGAAGTGGAGGGTGGCACCGAGGACTGGTGCATGCGTCTCCTGCGCCACGAGATGGGCCACGTGTTGAACCACGCTTACCTGCTGACGAAAGACAAGCAGTGGCAGAAAATCTTCGGCTCGCCGTCGCAGGAATATTCCGAGAGCTTCCGCTCCCGTCCCTACAGCAAGCGGTTCGTCCGCCACCTCGACGGCTGGTACGCGCAGAGCCATCCCGAAGAGGACTTCGCCGAGACGCTGGCGATCTGGCTCACGCCCGGGTTGGATTGGAAGAGCCAATATCGTGGATGGAAGGCGCTGGAAAAGCTCGAGTACGTCGATCAGCTCATGGTCAAGCTCGCCGGCCAAAAAGCGCTGGTGCTTTCACGCAGCCGGATGAGCGATGCCTCACGCCTCAAGTCGCGTCTGGAGGCCCACTACAAAAAACGCCGGCTGCTCTACGCGCAGGATTTTCCGGATTTCTTCGACGCCGATTTGAGAAGGCTCTTCGCCGACGCCGCCGCGGCGCCCAACGCCGAGCGTGCGGCGGCTTTTTTGCGACGGAACAGGAAACCGATGCTGGGCGCCGTCTCGGCTTGGAGCGGCGAGCCGAAGTTTACTCTGGATCGCCTCCTCCGCGCGCTTACCGAGCGCTGTGCGGCGCTGGATTTGCGGCTGCGATCGGACGCCGCCGGTCTGGAGATCGCCGCGTATCTGGCGACGCTCGCTTCGCATTATCGATTGACGGGAAAGTTCAAGGACGTTTAGCGCCTTCGCCATGGCCGGCACGAAACGGAAATATAAAGTCCTGGTGCTTTTCGATTCGGCGGGGACGCCGCCCGCGGATCAGGACTTCAGCCTCGAGCTCAAGACCGACGATTGGGCGGCGGAGGCGCACGTGATCGACGCGCTCACGAAGCTCGGCCACGAGGTGCGAACGATCGGCGTCTACGAAGACCCCGGCCTCATCATCGACGAGGTCAAAGCCCACCCGCCCGAGGTGGTGTTCAATCTCACCGAGCATTTCAACGCCCGCTCGGCCTACGACCGCAACGTGGCCGGGCTTTTAGAAATGCTCGACGTGCCGTATACCGGCTCCGGCCCCACCGGACTCACGCTTTGCAAAAACAAGGGTATGGCGAAGGAGATTCTCGCTTATCATCACATTCGCGTGCCGGACTCGGTGGTTTTCCCGCCCGGGTCGACGATTCGCAGGCCGAAGCGGCTCTCCTTTCCGCTCTTCATTAAACCGCTCCAGGAGGAGGCGTCGTACGGGATTTCTCAGGATTCGTTCGTCGAGAACGATCAGGCCTTTGAAGAGCGCGTCCGCTTCATCCACGAGCGCATGAATCAGGAGGCTTTGGCCGAGGAGTATATCGACGGGCGCGAGCTTTACGTGAGCATCCTGGGGAACGGCCGCTTGCGGGTCTTTCCGGTTCGCGAGGTTATCTTCGCCGAGGTTCCCGAAGGACGGCCGCGCTTTTCCACGTTCAAGGCCAAATGGGACGACGCTTACCGGAAGAAATGGGGCATCCAGAATATTTTCGCCGAGGGAATCGACGACGGGGCGGCGGGACGCATCACGGAGATTTGCAAAAAAGTTTACCGCGCGCTGCGCATCCGCGGCTACGGCCGGATAGACCTGCGCGTGACTCCGGCCGGCGAGATCGTTATTCTCGAGGCCAACCCCAATCCCAATCTCGATCGCAGCGACGAGTTTGCCCAGTCGGCGATCAAGGCGGGGCTTGTCTATGAAGCGCTGATTCAGCGCATTTTACGCCTCGCGTTCGCCAAGCCGTTTTGACCCGCGTAAATATTCCCCGGTCCGCGAAAAAATTTCCGCGTAGGTGCTTCCCTACATCCAAGAAATCCGCACTGACTCTAAGGCTTTATCATCCGCCTGGCTGGTCTGGTTTTTGCACAACTTTAATAGTGAATGCGCCATTATTTTAGACGAGTGATTCCAGGTCGAAGGGCCTTTAAATGGACTGCCGCGCTCTTAGGCATCCTGATCCTTGCGGTCGTCGTTTTCGTGCGCTTTTTTCTCGATGAGCACTTGAGGCAGACTATCGAGCAAAACGTCAATAGCAGCCTCACGGGTTACACGGTCCGCATCGACAAGCTTCGGTTTCATCCTATTGGCTTCTCCCTTGAATTGATCGACACTACCATCCTGCAAGACGCCCATCCCGAACCGCCCGTGGCGCACGTCCCCGTGCTCAGCGCCAGCGTCCATTGGCGCGCGCTGCTGCACGGCCGTCTGGTCAGCGACTTTGTAATCGATCGGCCGAAGCTCTACATCGATTTGAAACAAGCAAGACAGGAAGTTCGAGAGAAAATGTCTCCCGCCGAGCGCGGCTGGCAGGACGCGCTGGAGGAGATCTATCCGTTGAAAGTGAACTTGTTCAACGTGCGCGACGCCGACGTCACCTATACGGACCAGGGGCCGTTCAAACCGCTGCATTTGAGCAAGCTCAACTTCGAGGCGGAGAACATCCGCAACGTGCATTCCAAAGAGAACGCGTATCCTTCGGAAGTCCACCTGAGAACCGTGGCTTTCGATACCGGCACCATCGCCTTCGACGGCAACGCAGATTTTTTGGCCAAGCCGCATCCGGGAATTAAAGGCGGCGTTTCTCTAAGCCACATCGAGCTGGACTATTTCAGGCCGATCACCAACCGCTACAACGTTTCCGTGCGCAACGGAGTGTTTTCGAGCGACGGCCTGGTGGAATACGCGCCGAGCAAGAAAACCGTTGACGTGAAGCACGTCACGATACAGGGGGTCGCGGTCGATTATGTTCATATGGCCAAGACCGCCGCTCAGGAGCAGCAGGTCGCCGAGCAGGTAGCCACGACGGCAAAGGACTTGAACAACAAGCCCGAGGTTCTGGTCAAATTGAACCAAATCGATATTCGAAGAAGCCGCCTCGGGTTTGTCAACAAGGCGGTCACGCCGGAATATCAGTTGTTCTTTACGGACGCGAATATCAGGGTGGAAAATCTGACCAACCAGAGCGCGGAAGGGCGGGCCGTGGGGACATTCGCGGGAAATTTTATGGACAGCGGCAAGACCGTCGTCAATGTTGCCTTCCAACCCAAGGCCAAGCAGGGCGGCGATTTGGATCTCAAGCTCAGCATGGACGGAACCGATATGACCTCGTTGAATCCGCTCCTGCTCAACGCGGCGAATTTTGACGTGAACGAAGGCAGCTTCTCGCTTTACTCGGAAGCCAGAGTGAGAGACGGCCAGGTGAACGGATACATCAAGCCGCTGTTCAAGAACTTGGATGTTTACGACGCGGAGAAAGACGCGGATAAGTCATTCGGACAAAAACTTAAGCAGGGACTCATCGGCGCCGTGGCTTGGATCCTTTCAAACAGACCCCGCAACGAAGTCGCCACGACCATAACTCTCACCGGCAGAATCGATAGCCCGCAGTACAGCAATTGGGAAGCTTTCGTCGGTATGCTGAAAAACGCCTTTATCACGGCGATCCGGCCGGGGTTCAAGGACAGGGAGCAGGCAGAGCCGGCTCCGGCCAAAGAAGGATCGGCCCCCCAGCCGTCTTAAAGCTGAGAGGCCGCGCCGCGCCGCACGCGTCGATACTGGCGCCGCTTATAGAAAAACGATGCGTCCTCGCCGCTAGGGGTTTCGTTTGATGGGACGGTCGCCGCGCTCTTTCATAGTCCAGCGGCCGTTTTCTTTCTCACGGGCGCAGAAGGTGTCGCGCGAGTCCACCGGCTTTCGCGTGCGCTCGATATCCGCCAGTACTTCGAAACAGTGCTCTCGGGCGCGGAATCTATATTTTCCCTCCGGTTCGAGCTGGATTCGATTGATACCGGGTTTTAGAATACGCCCGGATTTCTGAGCGACCAGCTCCCGGCTCGGCTTCTCTCGAAGCTCGAACGTGGTTTCACACTCGCCCGTGCCGTCCACCTGGACAGTTACGCGCCACACCTTGATCCGCTGGCCTCGGTCGAGAGGATCCGGCGCCATGTCCAGATCCGTAATAACAATATTGTGGTTTTTGCCGCAGAAAATCCTCTGCCCGGCTTCCGCATCCACAGAGAGCCAAAGCACGGCCAGGGTTCCCAACGTTCCAACCAACAACCGTTGCATCCCGTCTCTCATATCACACCTCCATCCCGCTCTTATAAGACAACCATCCAAGGCTACTCAACTATTGCCCGACGAATGCTAGCCGTCCGAGTCATAACTCACAATCGGGTAAACACCGGAACGGTTCGGGCGTAAATACCGGACGCGCCTCGACCCCTGATGGAAAAATGATTTTTCATGAGATAATGCTTGCCTGATGTTCCTGGTCAAACAAATCCTCAAGCAGCTTTTCCTGCCGCCGACCTTCTGGATCGTTCTTCTCGTTCTCGTCGTGATCTTCTGGCGGTGGCGCTGGGCGAGAAGGGCGCTTCTCGCGTTGACGTTATTGATCATCGTGCTGCACAACGGCATGGTGAACAATTGGTTGCGCTACCCGCTCGAATCGCGCCATCCAATCCTTCTAGAGCCTCGTGGAGCGGAGCCGTATGACGCGATCGTGGTCCTTTTGGGGCATGTCAGTTCTCCCACCGCGCTGACTCCTTTCCCGTCCCTGGGCGAAAGTATGTTCCGCCGCTTGGACGAGGCGTGGCGGCTATACCGGATTCATCCCAGGCCGATCATCGTCTCGGGCAGTCAAGTTCCACCGTTAAACGAGAACCGGGTGGCCTGCGACTATCTGGTGCTTTGGGGCGTCCCGAGCGATCACGTTATTTCGGAAGCGAACTCGCGCGACACCTTCGAAGGCGCGCTTGAGGTGAGAAAGATTCTTCAAGCGAAAGGCTGGCGCCGCTATCTTCTGGTCACTTCAGCCGTCCACATGCCGCGGAGTATGCTCGCGTTTGCGGCCGTCGCGCCCGAGCCGGTCGCCGCCCCGGGCGACTTTACGGTCAGATTAATAGGCGGGGGGCTTTTCCCCAGCGAGGACGCCGCGGAGAAAATAACTACCGCCGTGTATGAATATGCCGGCCTGGTCTACTATTATTGGCGCGTCCGCGAATGGAAAAAGGATAAAGGATGAAGGCGAAAGGCGCGCGGGGACGGCCCTGATAGCCGCCGACGTGAATCGTGCAGGTCGCTTAACTCAGCTTGATCCTCCGGTGATGTAACTCTCAAGCTGCTTGATGATGAATTCTCTGTCGGATATGATCGCCTTCACCACATCCCCGATGGAAATGAGGCCGGCCAATTTTTCTCCTTCGAGCACGGGAAGATGGCGGATGCGCTTATCTGTCATGAGCCCCATGCATTCTTCCACGGACTGCCCGGGATGAACGGTGGTCACCTCGGACGTCATGATTTCGTCAACGGATGTTTCCTTGGAGGCTTTTCCTTTCAGGATAACCTTCCTGGCGTAATCCCGCTCTGAGAAGACCCCGACAATCTTCTCTCCGTCGAGGACAAGCAATGCGCCGACATTTTGTTCGGCCATCAACATAAGGGCGTCGTACACGGTGCTGTCCGGAGCGACGGACCAAATTTGATTTCCTTTTCGCTGTAAAATGTCGCGCACGGTAATCATGGCATCACCCTCCCATGAGTTCTTTTAAGACTTGAGAGCCGCAAAGAGTTTGTTCAGGCTGTCCTTGGCGTCGCCAAAAAGCAGCATGCACTTCGGGTCGTAGTAAAGTTCATTGTCTACGCCGGAAAAACCCGGGCGCAGACTACGCTTGAGAACGATGATCGACCTGGCGCGGTCGACCTCAAGGATCGGCATTCCATAGAGCGGGCTGTTCTTGTTGTTCTTTGCGGCCGGATTGGTCACGTCATTCGCTCCGACGACCAGCGCGATGTCCGCTTCGGGGAAGTAGGGATTGATCTGCTCCATCGTGTACAAGTGGTCATAAGGGACATTGGCCTCGGCGAGCAGGACGTTCATGTGCCCGGGCATGCGGCCGGCCACCGGGTGAATGGCGTACTTGACGTTGATGCCCTGCTTCATCAGCAGCCGCGCCAGCTCCGCAACGCCGTGCTGAGCTTGTGCGACCGCCATCCCATAGCCCGGAACGATGATGACCGAGCGCACGCTGTCCAACAGAACCGACGCCTCCTCGGGAGAGATGCTGCGCACGCTCCCCTTCGCCTCCCTTGCCTGCGCGCTTTCCGCGGCTTCAACCTTGCCGAAGGCGCCGAACAGGACATTAAAAACCGAGCGATTCATCGCCCGGCACATGAGCAGAGAGAGAAGGAATCCGGATGTTCCGTCCAGCGAGCCGGTGATGATTTGAATTTTATTCATGAGCACGAAGCCCATGGCCGCATCGGCGAGGCCGCCATAGGAATTGAGGAGCGCGATCACGACCGGCATGTCCGCGGCCCCGATAGGAATGACCAACATAAACCCGAAAACAAACGCCAGGCCGACCATGAGGTAGAACAACGGCGCCGCCGGCGCGATGATCAGGTAAATCAGGCACGCCACGATCGCTGCGAGCAAACCAACATTGAAAACGTTTTGTCCCTTGTACGTGATGGGATGTCCCGGCAACAACTCCTGGAGCTTGGCTGCGGCCATCAGGCTTCCCGTAAAGGTCAGGCCGCCTACGACAACTTCGAATCCAAGCGGTATCATCACTACGGCGCCGAGTTCGCCGTGATGGCGAAAGTATTCTGAAATTCCCACCAGGCAGGCCGCCAGCGCCCCGAGAGAGTGCGAAAGGGCGGTCCGTTGGGGAACGGCGGTCATCGGTATTTTCAGCCCCATCGTGCCTCCCACGATAGAGCCGATGATGAAACCCAGGACAATCCATTTA
>DASXUF010000096.1 GCA_036504975.1 Candidatus Binatia bacterium
GGCGGCGAATGTTTCCGGCGCCGGCAGGCGATAGAAGCTGTTGTTGATCTCGACCGTGCCGAAGCGACGCGCATAAAAATCGAGCCATTCGCTCTGCGGACAAGAGGGTGGGTAAAACGCGCCGTTCATCCAGTGCTTGTAGTTCCAGCCGCTAGTGCCGACGTAAATTTTACCGGCCATCCTAGCTTTCCTTCGGCGCCTGGCGATCGAAAACGGCGTGCGGCCCGGCCTTCGCCTCTTCGCGCAAAAGACTCTTCTGCACTTTCACGCTGGAAGTTTTCGGCAGCGAGTCGTGGTACTCGATATAGCGGGGAACTTTGAAAGCGGCGAGGCGCTCTCGGCAGAAGCTCCAGATCGCTTCCGGCGAAACGGTTTCAGCAGTGGCGGGCGGTTTCAGCACGACGCACGCCTTGATCTCTTCCTGCCGGATCGGATCGGCAACGCCGACGACCGCCGACTCGGCGATTTGCGGGTGGGAATTCAACACCCGCTCGACCTCTTCGGCGGAGACGTTCTCGTCGCCGCGCTTGATCATGTCTTTTTTGCGGTCGATGAAGTAGAGAAAACCGTCGTCGTCGATGTAGCCGAGATCGCCCGTGTAGAGCCAACCCTCTCTCAGCGCTTCCGCCGTCGCCGCGGGATTCTTGTAATAGCCGCGCATGACCGCCGGGCTCTGCTTGACGATCTCTCCGAGCTTGCCCGGCGGAAGATCGTTGCCGGCCTCATCGGTGATGCGCAGCCTGTGCGCCTCCGGCGCCGCCGGCAGGCCGCAGCTCCCGAGCTTGCGCTTGGTCTTGGCCGTCGGTCCGAGGACGCTCAAGATGTCTTCCGTCAAGCTGTACGAGCCGACGACCGTGAGGTCGAAGCGCTGTTCGAAGCGTAAATGCAGGTCCGGCGGCAACAGCGCAACGGCTAGACGAAGCGGATTTTGCGAGTCGTCGGATCTTTCCGGCTGATTCAAGAGAATCGTCGGAATCGTGCGCATCAGACTCGACGTCGTCACGCCGTATTCTCTGACTTCGTCCCAAAAATGCGAGGCGCTGAATTTCTCGCGAAGAACCAGGCTGCCGCCGACGGAAATCATCGCGAGCGCGATGTGGCAGAGCGCGTTGACGTGGAACAGCGGCAACATGACGAGCGCGCGGTCGCGCTCGTTCCACCCCAGCGCCTCGGCCCGTTTTTGCGGCGCAAAGGCGTAGGTAAATTGCGTGAGCATGACCCCCTTGGGCCGGTCCGTGGTACCGGAGGTGTAGGTGATCGAAACCAAGTCGTCCGCTTGTACAGCAATAGCCGGCGCTTTGTCCGAAGCCCCGTGGAGAAGCTCGTCCCATCCGAAGCACCCGGGCTCGCTCTTTTTTCCTAATGCAATGACGCGCTTGAGCTGCGGACAGCGGTCTCTCACTCGATCAATCAGCGCCAGGTAGGAACGTTCCGTGATGAGGCAACCGGAATCGGCATGATCCAGAACGTAGCCGACTTCGTCGGCGGAAAAAGCGGTATTGATCGGAACGAAGACCGCGCCGATCTCGGCCGCGGCGAAGACGGCGAGAAGAAACTCGGGACAGTTCGAGAGCAGCACAGCGACTTTGTCTCCCTTACATACGCCGAGCCGAAGGAAAGCGTTGGCCACGCGATAGACTTCCTGCTGGAAATCGCCGTAGGTGAACCGACCGTCTTTTGAGATCAACAACGGGTTTTTAGGATGGTCATAGGCTCGTTGACGCAGTAGGTCCTTGAGCGTGGTTGTCGGGTGAGTCATGCAATGTTTCTATAGCGGATCACTGGAAAGTTGGGAAGGCGTTGTAGCGGCCGGGAAAGCCGCCACCCGCTCTCCGATCCCGCGCAATGGGTCAGTGCTTATTCCAATCGCTGGTATCGGATGCGCGGGCTCTTCGAACGGGCAGCGGCTTTCCCGGCGAGGCCGACGGGCGCGAGGAAGAGGGCCGCGGACGTCCGATAAGTGAGGTTCGACTCATGGCACGACTCTATCAGCCATGGTTCGACCAAGCTCACCACTCTGAGCCAGTCGAAGAGCGGCCCGAAACTCGCGCCCCGAGGGATCGCCATCGGTGAAAGTAAGCGGCGAGAAGTGGCCGAATTCTTGACTTTCCAGAGGGAAAATGATTCTTTTTTAGATTCTAAACTCAGGTGGGAGGAAGCAATGGCGAAAATTTTCATTGCCGGGGAGCAGCTCGACTCTGAAAGCAAGCAGACCACCGAGGTCCGCAACCCGGCGACCGGCGAAGTCGTCGATACCGTCCCCAAGGGAACCGTCAATGACATCCGCCGGGCGATCGACGCAGCCTCCGGCGCGTTGAAAAAATGGTCGCAGATGGCGCCGTCGAAGCGCGGCTCGATCCTGCTCGCGGCCGGCCGGCTCATTCTCGAACAGGAGAAAGAGCTGGCGACGCTGCTCACCAAAGAACAGGGAAAACCGCTCCGGGAATCTATTCTAGAGATCCGCCGCTTCGTCCACACGCTGGATCATTACGGCGGCATGGCCAAGAGCCTCCGCACCGCCGCCGTCGTGCTCGACAACGGCCGGCACGGACTCGTCCTGCGCAAGCCGATCGGCGTTTGCGGCGCGATCGTGCCGTGGAACTTTCCCGTCTCCCTCATGGGCAACAAGCTAGGCCCGGCGCTTTTGGCCGGCAACACAGTCGTCGTGAAGCCCGCCGGCACGACGCCGCTGACCGACCTACGCTGTTGCGAGCTGATCGACAAAGCGATCCAGGCCGCCGGCGGCCCCAAGGGCGTCATCAACGTCGTCACCGGGCCGGGCAGCGTCGTCGGCGAAGAGCTGCTCGTCAATCGCACGGTCCGGAAGATCGGCTTTACCGGCGCGACCGACACCGGCCGGCGCGTGATGCAGTCCGCCGCGACCGATTTCAAACACGTCACTCTGGAACTGGGCGGCAGCGATCCGATGATCGTCTGCGAAGACGCCGACCTCGACCGCGCTATCAGCGCCGCTTCCGTCGGCCGCTTCTTCAACTGCGGACAAGCCTGTCTCGCCGTCAAGCGGCTTTATCTTGTCGACAAGATCGCCGATGAATTCACCGCAAGGCTGGTCGAGAAAGTAAAGAAGCTCCGCATCGGCAACGGCCTCGCGCGCGAGACGATTATGGGCCCGCTGCACACCGCCGATCAAAGAAAAGAGGTCGAGGAACAGGTAGCGGATGCGGTGAAGCGCGGCGCCAAAGTTCTCTACGGCGCCGAGCGGCCCAAAGGCGGGGACTACGACAAAGGTTTCTATCTCCTGCCGACGCTCGTCGCCAATCTCGATCCGGAATCGAAAATGCTGAAGGACGAGGTCTTCGGCCCGGCGCTCCCGATCGTCCGGGTCAAAGACCTTGAAGAAGGCGTCGCGCAGGCGAACAACTCGATCTTCGGCCTCGGCTCTTCGGTCTGGACGCGCGACATCAACAAGGCGATGTTCGCCGCCGAGCACATCGAGTCCGGCTATACCTGGGTCAACTCGGCGCAGATCATCTACGACGAGCTGCCCTTCGGCGGGGTCAAGCAGAGCGGCATCGGCAAAGAGCACGGCGAAGAGGCGATCGAGCACTACACGGAGTCGAAGTCCGTCGTCATCGCCACCGAGACCCAGTCCGAAGCCATGGGCGGGGAATAGGCCCTGCGGGCATCTCAAATCTCAGATCTCAAATTCCGGATTTGAGATTTGTCATATGAGATTTGAGATTCCGCGCGGAGCGAGGACGCGAGCGCAGCGAGGACATGGACCTTCCCGACATCTACAACGCGGCGACGACCTTCGTCGATGAGAATATCGCCCGGGGCCGGGGTAAGCGGCTCGCCATTTATTATCAGGATGAGACCTTCACTTATGAAGATGTCTACGAGAAGGTCAACCAGGCCGGCAACGTATTCAAAGAATTAGGCGTCGACACCGAGCAGCGGGTCCTGCTCGTTCTTCCCGACTCGCCTGAATTCGCTTTCAGCTTTTTCGGCGCGATAAAGATCGGCGCCGTGCCGATCCCCGCCAATCCGTGGATGAAGGCGAAGGACTACGACTACCTGCTGAACGACAGCCGTGCGCGAGTCGCCGTCATACACGAATCCGTCCTCCCCGAGTTCGAGCCGATCTGGAACAACCCGCGCCATTTGAAAAGCGTGCTGGTCGTCGGCAAGGCCAAAGGCCGCGCCGTCTCCTTCGAACACTTCACCTCAAAGGCATCGAGCCGCCTGGAAGCTGAGCCGACCAGCAAAGACGACGTCTGCTTCTGGGGTTACACGTCGGGCAGCACCGGCTCGCCCAAGGGTGCGGTCCACCTCCAGCACGATATGATCACGATCACCGATTTGTTCGTGAAGCCCGTGCTGGGGATGAGCGAGGACGACATCTGCTTTTCCGCCTCGAAGCTTTTTTTCGCATACGGCCTCGGCAACTCGCTCTATTTTCCCTTCCGCTTCGGCGCTGCGACGGTCCTCTGGCCCGAGCGGCCCGATCCGGAGAAGATTCTTCGCGTCATCGAAAAATATCGCCCGACCTTCTTCTTTTCCGTGCCGACGCTCTACGCCCGGCTGCTCCGCGTCGAAAGAAATTACGATCTCAGCTCGCTGAGAATCTGCCTCTCTTCCGGCGAGCCGCTGCCGCCGGCGCTCTTCCATCAATGGAAAGAGAAGTACGGCACTGAGCTGCTGGACGTCGTCGGCTCCACGGAGGCGACGCACGATTTTCTCGCCAACCGGCCGGGGAGGGCCAAACCCGGGAGCAGCGGCGAGGTGACGCCCGCGTTCGAGGCGAAGATCGTCGACGAAGAAGGCCGCGAAGTGCCGACCGGCGAGGTCGGAAATTTATTCGTCAAAGGCGACGCCAACGCGCCCTTTTACTGGAACAAGCACGAGCAGACCAAACGGATGATGCAGGGAGAGTGGCTGAAGACCGGCGACACTTATTATCGCGACGAGGAGGGTTATTACTGGTACTGCGGCCGCTCCGACGACATGATGAAAGTCGGCGGCCTCTGGGTCTCTCCGATCGAGATCGAAAATACGTTGATGGAGCACGCCTCGGTCCTGGAGACCGCGGTGGTGGGCCAGCCCGATCACGACGGTCTCCTCAAGCCCAAGGCCTACGTGCTCCTCAAGAGCGAATACAAGGCCAGCGATCAACTCAAAGAAGAGCTCCAGTCGCTGGTCAAGAACAAACTCGCCCCCTACAAATATCCCAGGTGGATCGATTTCGTCGACGAGCTGCCGAAGACCGTCACGGGAAAGATCCAAAGATTCAGGCTGCGGAGCGGAAAGTAATGTCCATCCGCCCTAGCTGACCCGTCGCGCACACACTCGGGGCAATCGGATTTCACCAGCCCGCCCACCCTGAGTAGCGCGAAGCGTTTAGCGAAGGGCCCTGCGCTGTCGGTAGGAAACCCAGTCCTTGCGCGCTGCCGCTCTCAACTCCTCCATCCTACCCCCGATCAACGCCTCCTTCTTCCGGCGGCTCCACCTCTTGATCTGCGCCTCAGCCGCCTTTGCCTCCTCCCGGGTTAGGAACTCCTGAAACCAAACAAGTTGTACTGGTCGGCGAGCGGCCGTGTAGCCACGGGTCGCCCCCGTTTCGTGCTCTGCCAGCCGACGCTCGATTTCATCCGTATGCCCAACGTAGTATGATCTGTCCGAGCATCGCAAAATATACGTAAAAAACGGCCGCGCCACCTCTCCTCCGATCATCCCGAGTAAGCCCGAAGGGCTGTACCCCTCGATACGCGACCTCAACGGTCGCTACTCGGGGAATCGGACTTTACCAACCCGCCTACCCTGAGTAGGCCGACAGGCCGTAACGAAGGGCGAACGGATGGAAAGTAGCAGCTCTGCCGCCGTGCCTCCGATCATCCCGAGTAGCCACCCCGGGGGTGGCGTATCGAGGGACAGATCACTGAACCCCATCAATCCCCTGTCCGCCGCGCACACACCAGACGAAGGCGGCGGCGTTGGACTTAAAGAAGCCGCCGCCGCCGGGGCTCACGAAGCCATTGCTGAAGTTCACGCCCCACGCGAGGCTGGCATCGCTGGCGTCGGTAGTAGCCGACCAGTAGATGGACGACTGCAACTGCACATTGGAAAATGGATGGCCAAGGGGCAAGGATGGATTTGCCTGCGATGTGTCCACCAGGCTCGCCAGCTCTTCGATCGTGGGGAGCCGCCACCCTTTACGGCCTCCAACCTCTAGCTGGTAGCAGTGAAGGAGCGCATTAAACCAAGTGAAAGAGCCCGTATTCGGCGACCGCTCCCAGACACGCCCGGTCTCTTTGTCCAGGACCGCGGCTTTGCCAAACTGGTTTAGCACCTGAAACCTCCCTGCACCGTTGATTTTCTTGTTCCACGTCGTCCCAGGATCAGCAAGCACCGCTGTGCCAAACAGGACAAAAGCCACCACAGCGATCAAAGTTGAATATAGTCTCTTCATAGAAATCTCCTCCTTTCAATTTTTTGTCTCTATTCTGAACCCTGATCCCCTCTTCCTTCCTATCCACGGCAACGCCCCCTATAGTCCAAGTTGGCCGATTTGTCCATCGCCTTTGGAAAATCTCGTTGAAGCGTGATACAGAAATCAAAACCTTTCATCGTCGGCTATTCTCCAAGGAGACAACATGAACCTGAAAGAGCTCAAAGAAAATCTGGCCTACTCGTGCAACATTCTCGCGAACGAAGGCCACTGGGACCAGATCCTCGGCCACGTATCGGTCCGCGTTCCCAAGCAGAACAAGATTCTCATGAAACCGCACAGCTTCGGCTTCGAAGAGATCCGGCCGCAGCACATCATCGTCGTCGATATCGAGAGCGGGAAAAAGATCGAAGGCAAGTACGAGCGCCATTCCGAGGTTTTCATCCATACCGAAATTATGAAAGCGCGCCCGGACGTCAATTGCGTCGTCCACACGCATCCGCCGTACGCCATCGCCTTCGGCTCTCTCGGCCGGCCGCTCCGGCCGATCAGCCATGAAGGCTCGATCTTCTACCAAGGCCTGCCGCTGTTCGACCACACCACCGCGTTGATACGAACGCCCGAGCTGGGTGTCCAGGTGGCCAAGTCTTTAGGCAAGTGCCGTGGCGTCTTGATGAAAAACCACGGCTCTACGGTGGTGGGTGAATCGATCGAGGTCGCGACGCTTTATGCCGTTTTTCTGGAGAAGGCCTGCCGCATCCAACTGCTCGCCACCGCTTCCGGCGAGCCTTCCTGGACGAGCGACGAGGAGGCGCCGATCAAGTACGAGCAGATCTACACGCCGCACCGGCTGGGGTCGATGTGGGACTACTTTGTCCGCCGCGCGAGGAAATTCCGCAAATAAATCCGGGGATTATTTTACTTGATCGCGAACTTTTTAAAGAAGCCCTCTTTTTCCAGCTCGGCGACGAAGCGCATCTCGATAAAATCGTCCGGCTTGGCCGACTTCGCCGCCGGAACCGTCGCGGCGACATCGGCGATAACGGCTTCCATCCCCTTGCGGCTGACGTACGGCGGATACTCTAAATACTGGCTAAACTGGTTGAACGTATCCTCCTGGATGTCCGTGTCCTTCACCTTGAGCTGGTTTTGAATCATCTTAAGAGCGGCCACTTTATTCGTTTTGAAAATATACACCCCTTCCGCGTAGCTACGGACTACACGCCGGGCTATGTCCCCATTGACGCTCAAGTAGCTCCGGCTCGTGCCGATCGCGACCGAGACGTATTCCGGCCCCTCCTTGGCAATATTCATCAGCTCCACCATTCCGACCTTGCGCGCCCGGCTGTTGGTGGGAGGCGAGACGACGCCGGCGTCGATCTGGCCGGCAACCAGCGCCGTAAAGATGTTGGGGACTTCCAGCAGGGGAAGAATCTGATAATCCACCGGCTTCAAGCCGGCTTGCCCGAGGGCGTAGAGCGCCGAGGTGTGGGTGGATGAACCCACCCGCGTGATGCCGATCTTTTTTCCCTTGAGATCGGCGATTTTCTTGATCTCGGGCTTCGCCATGAGCGAAAACACCATGCGATTGGTGGCGCCGACGATCGACGCGATGTTCGCGCCTTGAAGATTCGCCTGAACCTGGTTGTTTCCGTCCATGAACGAAAAAGCGATTTCACCGGCAAGAATCGCCTGAATCCCCCGCGAGCTCGAAGGAATATGAATCAACTCCGCTTCGAGGCCATTTTTCTTGAACAGTCCTTCCTGTTTGGCCATGAACAAACCGCTCTGCGCGCCGGTCACCGCCGTCCAGTTGATGCGGACTTTGTTTTGCGCCGCGGCACCCGGCGCCAGCGAAATCACGATCAGCAAAGTTACGGCCGCGAGTCTTCCGATCCTCATCGTTTCTCCTTGTCAAATCCTTGGACCCGGAACCGTATAACAGACGGCGACGGAGTGTCAATCGTTGTGCCGCCCTTTGGAAAATCCGCCTGAAGCATGGTAGAGAGTTTTCATGTCGAAAAAAATTCATCTGACCCTCGCGTGCGGCGATTATGAAATCGTGCGCGCGCTGATGGACGGAAGCGTCGCGCCTGACGGCATCGAGCTCACGATCTTGACTGATATGAGCGCCGATGTGCGCCACTGGAGGATGATTCGAAACCGGGAATTCGACGTCGCTGAGCTTTCGATGTCGAACTATCTCGCGGCCAAGTTCCGCGGTTATCCGCTCGTCGCGATCCCGGTCTTCCTCCACCGGCGGTTCCGCCACGGTTTTATCTTTGTGAACGCCGCGAAGGGGGTAGAAAAACCCGCCGATCTGATCGGCAAGAAAATCGGTCTCCGTAATTTCCAGGTCACCAACAACCTCTGGGTGCGCGGGATATTGGAGCACGAGTACCAGGTCCCGCACAGAAAGATCCAGTGGTTTACGCGGGATCCCGAGGAGGTGGAATTTACCCCGCCTAAGGATCTCATGATCCAGCGCGTGCCCGCGGGCAAGAACCCGGAGAAGATGCTTGTCGACGGCGAGCTGGACGCGGTCATCTACCCGGAGCTGATTCGACCCGTCCTCGACCGGGATAAAAGGGTGAAGCGGCTTTTCGAAAACTACAAAGAGCTGGAGATCGACTACTATAAACGGACCGGCATCTTTCCGATCATGCACACGACCGCGATCAAACAAGAGATCGTCGAACGGTATCCGTGGGTGTCGCTCAATCTCATGGGAGCGTTCGAGCGCGCGAAAAAGATCGCCTACGAGCGTATGGAAAATCCGCGCCGGGTGCCGCTCGCGTGGTTCCGCCACGCGCAGGAAGAGCAGGAAGATATCCTGGGGCGCGATCCATGGGAGTACGGCCTGGGAGACGGGAACCGGAAGACTCTGGAGACGTTGATCCAGTATTCGCACGAGCAGGGTCTGATCGGGAAAAAACTCCCGTTAGAAGATCTCTTCATCCATCCCAGCCTGAAAGGTTAAGTCATGGAGACGGCGATCGTTGCCGGCGTAGGGCCGGGACTAGGCGCATCGCTTGCCCGGGCTTTCAGCCGCGAAGGCTATGCCGTCGTCCTGCTGTCACGAAAACTCCAATCCGGCGAACCTGTAGCCGACGAGATCCGCGCTCACGGCGGCAAAGCGCTGGCGTTGGCGGTCGATGTCACGGAGCGCGAGGCCGTCTTCGAAGCGGCGGCGAAATACCGCGCGGAGTTCGGGCCGGTAACGGCTCTGGCTTACAACGCCAGCGGTTTCGGCCGAGGAAAATTTCTCGAGTTAGATCCGGAAATGATTCGGCAATCTTTCGACATCGGCGTGATGGGCGCGGTCCATCTCGCCCAGGCCGTGATTCCGGATATGCTCAAGAGCGGCCACGGCTTCATCTCCCTCACCGGCGCCACCGCATCGCTGCGCGGCCGCGCCAGCTTCGCCCCTTTGGCGATCGCCAAATCTTCCTTGCGCATGCTCGCTCAATCGCTGGCGCGCGAGTTTCACCCGCAAGGCCTCCACGTGCTGCATGTGATCGTCGACGGACAGATCGACACTCCACGACTGCGCGCGCGCGATCCTGGCCGGTCTACAGAGACACTCATTCCGCCGAACGCCATCGCCGACGCCGTCATGCACGCGCTGAAGCAGCCGAGAAACGCCTGGACACACGAGATCGATATCCGGCCGGCTTTGGAGACGTTCTAGCTATCCGAGGCCGATCACCATATCCCGTGGAAAAACCCAACCACCCCTCACTTTCCTCGCACATCCTGTTATTTCTGCCGCCGTTTTTTTGGAGCAGTAATTTCATCGTCGGCAAGGCGCTGGTCGGCATCGTGCCGCCGTGGACGCTCAACGCCGGCCGCTTCACCGTCTCGGCGCTGATTCTCCTTCCGGCACTCCTCTACTGTAAAGAATGGCCGCCGCGGCAGGCATGGTTCCCGCTGGTGTTAATGAGTCTCACGGGTGTTTTCGCCTTTAACGCCGTTCTCTACATCGGGCTCCGCCACACGAGCGCCATCAACGCTACGCTGGTCAACGCGACCACGCCGGTGACCACGGCGTTGATCGCGTGGCTGGTGATCGGGGAGGAGATAACCCGGCGGCGCGTCGCCGGCATTCTTCTGTCGTTCGCCGGCATCGGCTGGATTGTCAGCCACGGCTCTCTCGATACCCTGCTCAATCTCAACTTCAACGTCGGCGACGTAATCGTCTTTTTTGCTACCTCGCTCTGGGGATTCTACATGGTCATGGCGAAGCCGACGATGCGGCACCTTTCGCCGCTCGCGTTGACCTCCATGACCACGATCATCGGCGCGCTCTTCCTCTTGCCAGCGGCGACGATGGAGCTGCGCGCTCATCCCGCGGATTTGTGGCGCAGTGAAGTCATCCTGGCCTTTCTTTACTTGGGAATTTTTCCCTCGTTCCTTTCATTTTTGATGTGGAACCGGTCGATCCGAACCTTCGGCCCCGGCAGGGCGAGCCTCGCTTACAACACACTACCGCTTTTCGCCGTGATCCTGGCGGGAATTTTCCTAGATGAGGCGCTGCAAGTTTATCAGATCGCGGGAGGAATCGTCATTATCGTTGGAGTGCTTATCGGCACACGGGGATAGATGGCCCGCGCAATAATCACTGCGACTCATGGCAAATCCCGGCTCATAGCCTCATCGGCATAATGACATAGAGATAGCCGTCGTCGTTGCCTTTTCTTAAGATGCTCGGGCTGACGTCGTCTTTGAGTGCGATCTCGACGTTTCCGCCTTCGCTCAGCACGGTCAGAACATCGATCAAGTAACGCGCGTTGAAGCCTACCGTCAAAGCCTTGCCTTGGTAGTCTATCTCTATTTCCTCGGCGGCTTCTCCCAGCTCGGGATTGTTTGCGGAGATCGAAGCCTTTCCCGCTTTGAGCTCCATTTTGATTCCCTTGTAGCGCTCACTGGAGAGAATCGAAACGCGCCTTAACGCGTGCAGGAAATCATCTTGCTCGAGGCTCGCGAGTTGCGGATTATCTTTGGGTATGACTTTACTGTAGTCGGGGAAGTCGCCCTCGATCAGGCGCATAAACAACTCCACGTTTCCCTTCAACACCAGCCCCATATTTTCCTTAAACCCGACGGATACTTCACCCTCCTCCACCCCCTCGAGTAATCTTCTCAGCTCCGACAGCCCCTTTCTAGGGAGAATCACCCCTTTCTTGAGGCCGAACGATCCGATACCCCTCTCGATCAAAGCCAATCGATGGCCGTCGGTCGCGACCATTCGCACCTTCCCGTCCTTGACCTCCTCGATGAAGACACCGTTCAAGTTATAACGTGTCTCGTCACTCGAGACGGAAAAGATCGTTCTCTCGATCATCTCACGCAGAACCTTTGCCGGAAAACTCGATAGTTTTTCTCCCTCGAACTTAGGGAATTGAGGAAACTCGCGCGCGTCCAGGCCGACAATTTTAAAAACCGACTTGCCGCTTTTGATCTCCACCCAATCATTTTCCAGCCGTTTCAATTGCAGCGTTTCATCGGGAGCCTCGCGAACAATCTCGTAAAGCTTCTTCGCGCTCACCGTTACCAGTCCGTCGCGGGCGACCTGTCCCTCCAGCTTGCCCCTAATCCCCACCTCAAGATCCGTCGCTGTCAGATGAACCTCGCCGTTGCGCGCTTCGATCAGGACATTGGCTAAAATCGGCATCGTGTTGCGCCGCTCGACGATGCCCTGGCTCCAGTAAAGCGTGGCGAGAAAATCTCCTCGCTTGGCCCTAAATTCCATGTTATTCCCCCCGACTCTTATTACTCTTTCTTATAATTTAATCTAAAGAGTAATAGTAGGGCCTGTGCATAGTGTGCAAAAGGCGGTTATCTCCAATGCCGGGCTGGCATTTCATTTGTGGAGGGAAAGCTTGCACCTTTTGCTTTGTGAACCGCATCGGAAAATTGCGTGCTCGTGGGATGAGTTTATTCACAGATTGCCCGGTGCGCCAACAGGTATTCAACTACCGTTTGAGGTTTAAGTTTTTTTCTAATTTTTCGAGCGCGGTTTGCATTTGCGTGTCTTCTTTTAGCTTTTTCTCAATCGTTTTGGCGGCGTGAATCACGGTTGAATGGTCGCGACCGCCGAACTTGGAGCCGATAGCGGGAAATGAAGTTGAAGTATATTTGCGGGATAAATACATCGCTACCTGGCGCGGGACTGCGATGTCTTTAGTCCGGCGCTTGGCTTTAAGATCGCTCAGCTTGATGTTGTAATAGTCGCAGATGGTTTTTTGAATGCTCTCGACCGTGACTTCCCTGGAGTTTCCCTTGAGGGTGTTTTGGAGAACCTCTTTGGCCAAATCGATCGTGATGGTGGCTTTGGTTAGAGAGGCGAAGGCGCCCAGGCGAGTGAGGGATCCTTCCAGCTCTCTTACGTTCGAGTCGATGTGAGAGGCGAGGAAGATCGCGACTTCATGCGGCAGGAGGACCCCTTCGACCTCGGCTTTCTTTTGCAGTATGGCGACGCGTGTCTCCATGTCCGGAGGCTGGATATCGGCGATCAGCCCCCACTCGAACCGGTTGCGCAGCCGATCCTCCAAGCCGGGGATTTCTTTGGGAAACTTATCCGATGTGATGATGATCTGCTTGTGCGATTCGTAGAGAGAATTGAATGTGTGGAAGAACTCCTCCTGAGTCCGTTCTTTGCCCGCGATGAATTGAACGTCGTCGACGATCAACGTGTCGATGTTGCGGAAGCGCGTTTTAAACTCATCCATCCGGTCTCTCCGTAGCGAGGCGATGAGCTCGTTCATGAACGATTCGGAACTGAGATAGAGGACCTTCAGCAGGGGACGCTTCTCGACGACTCGGTGGCCGATCGCGTTGATCAGGTGGGTCTTGCCCAGACCGACGCCACCGTAAATGAAAAGCGGGTTGTAGTGCTCGCCGGGTTGGTTGGCGACGGCGAGGGAAGCTGCGTGAGCGAACTGATTGCTGGCGCCGACCACGAAAGTATCGAAGTTGTACTTAGGAATCAGGTTGTTGATCCGCGGCGGCCGCGACGGCTCGCGCTCGGGCTTCTTTTCTGGCGGCGTTCCGGCCGCCTGCAGCTTCTGGTTGATGCTGAGGGACACCTTCATGCTCCGGTGCGTCAGTTGCGAGAGGCTCTCATGGATGGAGCCGAGAAAATGCTCGACGAGCCAGTCGCGAAAAAATTTGTTGGGAACCTCTAAGCTGATCTCGTCGTTGGAAATCTCTTTTACCCGAATCGGCTTGATCCAAGTCTCAAAATTCTGATTTCCCAATTTCTCGCGCAACTGCTCCAACACGCTGTGCCAAAGCTCGTCCATAGCGATCCTCGTCTGAGCGCGCCTAACTCTCTGATTCTGAAGAAGAAAACGCCTATAAGTTACAAACAGACTTATCCACACCTGTGGATAAATCGAAATCTCCGAAAAACATTCTCATGTTAAATATAAAGTTAAACAGCCGTATGAACAGTTTGGACCGATACCGAGAATTAACGGCGTCCGAAGCCTTAATGAACGAAAACGCGAGAAACGCTCACTCTGGTCGAAGTTCGGGCCGAACATCGTATCTCGATTTCAATTTTCAGCTTCAGTAAGCGATAGGGCGATCCGAAATTTTTTGATTGTGTACCGTGAGCAAAAATTCATAATCCTTTTCATTTTGCAATGCAAGAAAAAAATTTTGAAATTTTTTTTCTCGCGGGCGCGCGCGGCCTTGACACGAAATTAGTTGCGGTGTTAGGCCAAGACAATGTCGGCCGATCGTTCGGGCGCTTTATTCGAGCGCGCGCGGCGGAAAATTCCCGGCGGGGTCAACAGTCCGGTGCGCGCGTGGAATGCCGTGGGCGGCGCGCCGCGCTTTATCGCGCGCGGCGGCGGCGCCCGGATCACCGATGTCGACGGCAGGGAGTACATCGACTTCGTTTGTTCTTGGGGTCCATTGATTCTCGGGCACGCGCATCCCAAAGTTACCACGGCCATCGAACAGGCTCTGGCAAGCGGCACGAGCTTTGGCGCGCCGACGGAGCGGGAGATCGAGCTCGCCGAATCCGTCGCGGAGCAATTTCCGTCGATCGAGAAGTTGAGGCTGGTCAACTCGGGCACCGAAGCGACGATGAGCGCGCTTCGGCTGGCGCGCGGCTTTACGCGACGGACCCGGATCGTCAAGTTCGACGGTTGCTATCACGGCCACGTGGACGCGCTCCTTGCCCGCGCGGGCTCCGGCGTCGCGAGCTTTTCTCTTCCCGACAGCGCTGGCGTGCCGCCGGCTTTCGCGGCGGAGACAAGCGTCGCTGAGTTCAACGATATCGAAGGATTAGAGTCCCTGTTCACGCAATATCCGGAAACTATTGCCGCCGTGATCGTCGAGCCGATCTGCGGCAATATGGGGGTGATTTCGCCGCTTTCGGGCTTTCTCGAAAAACTCGCCGCCCTGACGCGAAAACATGGCGCGCTGCTGATCTTCGACGAGGTCATCACCGGGTTTCGCGTTTCTCCCGGAGGGGCGCAAGAATTGTTCAATATACGGCCGGATCTCACGTGTCTGGGCAAAATACTCGGGGGCGGCCTGCCGTTGGGCGCTTTCGGCGGGAGGGCCGAGATCATGGATTTGCTTGCGCCGGAAGGTCCGGTTTATCAAGCGGGCACGTTTTCCGGCAATCCGCTGGCGGTTGCCGCCGGCCTCGCCGCGCTGAAAGAGTTGTCGCGGACGGGAGTGTACGAAAAGCTGGATAAGGGCGGAGGAAAACTTCAAGAAGGCTTCGAGACTGTGCTGGCTGCCCATCGAATTCCCGCCGTGATCAATCGCCAAGGTTCCATGCTGACGCTCTTCTTTGGTGTAGACCGTGTGCGCAACGCCGAAGAGGCGCGCCACGCGGACAAAGAGCGCTTCGCGCGGTTTTTTCACGGCATGCTCGATCGCGGCGTGTATTGGCCGCCGTCGCAGTTTGAGGCGGCGCTTGTTTCTCTTGCGCACAAATTGGCAGACATTGACAAAACCGTGCAGGCCTTCGATGCTTGGGCGCGCGAGGAGGCGAAAGGTTGAACTGTGAGCGGACGCATGATAAACGTTCACGCGAAGTGAGGAGAGCGGTTGACCGGGAGCCAGGAAGATTAATCTTTCCTACGCCAAGATTGCAAAATACCTCGCGATCGGTCTCGAGATCCCCAGCACAATAGTGGGTTCGCTTATCGTAGGTTACCTGGTTGACCGGCAGTTCGGCACGTCGCCTTGGATTACAGTCGGCGCGGCGGTCTTAGGATTTTTCGGAGCGGTTTATCGACTGATGCAATATCTAAAATATTTTTCCGCCGGCAAGCATGAAGAGTAAGGCTTTAATAGCAACGGTTGTTCGGATCGAGTTACTGCAATTACTTTTAATCGCTGGTTTATGGCTCGCGTTCGTGCCGGCGCGTCTGGTGCAGCCCGGCGCTCTTTTTGCCGGTGCCGTCTTCATGGGGATGAATTTTTTACTCTTAAGCTGCGGGATAAAATGGGTCCTGACTCCGTTTGCCGGCAAAGGGCGAGTGCGAGCCGGGGTTTTCCTTTTGATTCTCAAGACCGGACTCTTTCTGGGTTTGGTTTCAGCTTTGCTTTTGCGGATCCACGTGGATCCGCTGTCGTTTACGATCGGGTTTTCGTCTCTGCTGATCGCCATTGTGGTGGAAAGACTCTGGACCGTTTCGTCGGTAGGTGCATAGATGGAACATCCGTTTACCTGGTATTCGAGTTTACATCCGTTCCTGCCGTATCCGCTTAGTCTTCTCGGCGAACCTAATTTTACCGCTCTCCTCGTCATGCTGTTGTTAGTAGCGCTGGCGCTTCGTTTCAAGGGGGCGCTTCGGAAAGCCAAAGATCCCGTGGTCCCCGAAGATCGCCTCAGCGTGAGGAACGTGATGGAAGTCCTGATCGAGATCGTCGCCGGACTGAGCGACAGCATTATCGGCAAGAAGGGTCGCAAGTACGTGCCTCTTTTCGGCAGCCTCTTCCTGTTTATCCTTCTCGCCAATTTTTTAGGCTTGGTGCCGGGTTTTACGCCCCCGACGAGCAGTTTTTTTAGCAACCTAGGAATGGGGTTGGTGGTCTTCGTCGCCTACCATTATTTCGGCGTTCGCGAGCACGGCGGGCGCTACTTCAAGCAGTTTATGGGTCCCATGCTGCTGCTGGCGCCTTTATTTATCTTGATAGAATTCTTCTCCCACGTATTCCGGCCGATTTCTCTCTCGATTCGTCTGTTCGGCAACATGTTCGGCGATCACCTGGTGCTGGAGATTTTCAGCGACTTAACCAAAGTCGTGATCCCGGTGGCTTTTTACATTTTAGGTTCTTTAGTATCGGTGATCCAGGCTGTGGTTTTCACCATACTCAGCGTGATTTATATCGCCATGGCGATCAGCCATGAGCATTGAGCGGACGGCTCCGATGGCGAGGATGAAGAAAGAGGAGGTGGGAGCGTGGGTCCGCTAGAAAGGAGGTAGGGAATGAAGAAGCTCCTGTTGGTTCTGGGCCTGCTGGCCCTGGCTTTATCGCACTCGGGGGTGGCCGCGGCTGCGGCTGAAGCGGGTGAAAGCGGGGTCGTAGCGAAGGCCGGACTCGCTATTGCTGCTGGTCTCGCCATTGGCCTCGGTGCTTTCGGCGCGGCTCTCGGCCAGGGCCGCATGGCCGCGGCCGCGATGGAAAGCATCGGGCGCAATCCCAACGCGGCGGATCGAATTCAACTGCCGATGATTCTGGGATTGGCCTTCATCGAGGCGCTTGCCCTTTACGCGTTCGTTATCGCGTTTTTTCTCCAGGGCAAGAT
>DASXUF010000097.1 GCA_036504975.1 Candidatus Binatia bacterium
TCCCGGAATGCACCTGACGTGCGTCAAGGACAGCGAGCTTGGCGACGCGACCATCCGCAAAGCGGACCGGCTGGTGATTCACGCGCGCCACTTCGCGCCGGAGAATTACATCGCCGGCTGGGACGAAAAAATCGAGGCGCACGATCCGATCGAGTTTCTCAGCGGCAAGGCCAAGGATGCCCGTCCTTTGGCGCGGCCGTTTTGGGCCGAGGCGCCGGAGTTGAAAGAACTGATCGCCAGAAGGATTCCCGGCAGAGAATCGGCCGGCGAGATCACCTGCTTCGTCAACAACATCGGCATGGGCATTCAATTCGCCGCCCTCGGCGCCGCGGCCTACCAGGAGGCGCGGGCCAAAGGCATCGGCAAGGAGATTCCCACCGACTGGTTTCTGCAAAGCGTCCATCCCTAGCCCTTCGGGCATCGCAAATCTCATATCTCAAATATCTCGAATCGCAGATCTGAGATCTGAAATTTGAGATGTGAGATTCCTCGCGAAGCGAGGACGTGTCTGGACACGAGAAGGCAAACGCGGTAGAAATTGCATTGGTCTTTCCAGATTGTCATCGAGAACTCTATAGCCTGACGAGGAATATCCATGAAGGGGAAATTTTCGGCGGTTTTTCCGCCGGCGCTGATCGCTCTTGCCGCTCTCGCACCGCAGCTCGTCTCGATTCCGGGCCACGCGGCGGAAAAGCTGATCGGCATTCACTCCGCGCGCGTGATGTCGCAGTCGATGCCCTGGATCGCCCAGGAGGCCGGGCTGTTTAAAAAGCACAACCTCGATTTTCAGCTCGTCTTCATCGCTTCGTCGAATATGGTAACGGCCGCGATGCTCGGCGGCGACGCGGAAATGTCGCTCACCGGCGCCGTCGGCAACGTCCGCGCCTATGTCCAGGGAGCGACGGACCTGGTTTTCATCGGCGGGGTCAAGAACGTCATGACGCAGAGCATTCTGGCCGGCGGAAACATCAAGAAGCCGGAAGATCTCAAGGGCAAGCAGATCGGCGTCACCCGGATCGGCAGCAACACGCACTATTTCACGATTCAGGCGCTCCGGCGCGCCGGCCTGGAGCCCAATCGCGATTTCTCCTTTCTCCAGACCGGCGGCGAGCCGGAGAGCCTCGCCGCTCTGCTCAGCAAAAAAATCGACGTCGTGACTTTGACCGCGCCCTCGGACGCCATCGCGCTCGCCAAGGGATACCACTACGTCGTATACGGCCCCGATCTCCGCATTCCCTATGCGGCGACGGCTTTCGTCAGCAAGCGCTCGGTCATGGGAAAGCGGCCTCAAGTCGTCGGTCAATTCATGCGCTCCATGGCCGAAGCCGCCAAAATTCTCCACACGGACAGAGAATTCACTTACAAGGTGCTGGGAAAATATTTGCGCGTCACGGATCGGTCCATACTGGAAGCCGCATACAACGGCGAGATCAAGGCGCTGGAGCCTCGCCTGGTGATCAAACCGGAGGCTCTTCAGGCGACGCTCGAAGAAGTCGCGCCGGTCGATCCTCGGGCAAAGGGCGTGAAGCCGCAGGATTTGGTCGATATGCGCTACGTCGACGAGATGGAAAAGAGCGGCTTCTTCGAGCAGATTTGGAAGAAATAAAAAGATTTAAGGGAGGCTCGAATGCAATCACTGCGAGACGCCGTGAAGGTTGTGGACTCCGACGGCCACGCGCGCGACATGGACGAACTGCTGAAACCCTATCTCCCGGAGCCTTATCGCCGCCGCACGGCGCCGCTTATTCCGCGCGAGACGTACGATCGAAACATGGGCGGAACTCTGGGCCATGCCGGAGTCAAGCTCGAAGAGCGGCTCGCGGCGATGGATACGCAAGAGATCGACAGCGTGGTTCTCTATCCCACTTCCGGTTTGGGCATCGGACGGGTCAAAGAAAAAGAGTGCGCCGTGGCTCTCTGCCGCGCCTACGACGATTTTATCTCTGACTATTGCAAGGGTTCGCCGCGGCTCAAAGCGGTGGCGAATCTTCCGCTCCACAGCCCGGAGGAGGCGGCCAAGGAACTAAATCGCGCGGTCACGAAACTCGGCTTGGTCGGCGGCATGCTGGCGGCCCAGGCGCACGCCAGGAATCTCGGCTCGCCGGAATACTACCCGCTTTATCGCGAGGCCGAGCAGCTGAATACGCCGATCGCGATTCACGCCTTTGGCGGCGACGAGCCGGGCAGCGAAATCTTCGATCAGTTCATCAGTATTCACACGACCGGCCATCCGTTTCCGGTGCTGCGCCAGCTCACGGCGATGGTTTTCGGCGGCATCCCGGAATTATTTCCCAAGCTGCGCATCGGCTATCTCGAGATCGGCTGCGGCTGGATTCCTTACTGGGCGGAGCGCATGGATGAGGAATGGGAGAAGCGGGGCAAGGTCGAGGCGCCGCTCTGCAAGAAGAAGCCGAGCGAGTATATCATGAGCGGGCAGATCTATTACGGCTGCGAGCCGGAAGAGAAGATGATGGGCTACGTCGCGAAGGAGGTCGGATCGGAGATGCTCATGTACGCGTCGGACTATCCGCATTGGGATATGAGCTGGCCGGAGTCGGCGTCGATCATCTGGGCGCGCGAGGATTTGGCACTGGAAGCGAAGAGGAATATTCTCGCGAACAACGCGAGACGGTTTTATAATTTAAGCTAAGAAGCTGTCAGGAAAAAGTATCCAGTAGCCAGAATTCAGAATCCAGAAGGAAAACCTGGAAGCGGGGCTGTCACTGTTTTTTATTCTGGATTCTGGATTCTATATTCTGGATTCTCGGTTCAGTGGAAGCTTACAACTAAAGGAGTAGGAGATGATCGAGACTAAAGGTTTGACGGGAGCGCAGACTCTCCTGCGCGTCCTCGGCGCGATGGGCGTGGAGCGAATCTTCGCCTCGCCGGGCTCCGAGTGGTCGCCGGTTTGGGAGGCGCTCGCCGAGCCGGGAGTAGAGGGAATTCCGCTCTACCTGAGCACGCGCCACGAAGAGGTGGCGGTCGGCATGGCGAGCGGCTACGCCAAAGCGACCGGCAAGCTGCCGGCCGTGATGATCCATACGACCGTCGGCGCGCTTCACGCCACCATGGCGATGCGCGGCGCGCTGCACGAGCAGGTGCCGATGGTTGTCTTCACCGGTGAATCGATCGGCTTCGGCGAAGACGAAGGTCCCGACGTCGGCGGCCAGTGGCTCGGCCATCTCGCCGACATCGGCGGCCCGGCGCGCCTGGTGGAGCGCTCGGTCAAGTGGAGCTTCGGCGTCAACACCAAATCGATCTTGCCCTCGACGATTCAGCGCGCTTGCCGCCTGGCGATGGCGGCGCCGAGGGGCCCGGTGTTTGCCTCAGTGCCGATGGAATATCTGTTCGCCGAAATGACGCACGACGTACCATCCGATAAGGGCGCCGCTCCCGGGGCGACGGCGGATCCTAAAGGGCTCGAAGAACTCGCGGGCATGCTCGTTGCCGCCAAAAACCCGGTCATCGTCGCCGAAGGTGCGGGCCGCACGGAAAAATCGGTTGTGTGCCTCGTCGAGATCGCCGAGCTGCTCGGCGCCGGAGTCGTCGAAACTCGGAGCACCGGCTGCGTTAATTTTCCGCGCGCTCATCCTCTGCATGCCGGCTACGAGCCGGCGGAATACCTCAAGGACGCCGACATGCTGTTTCTCCTGTCCGTGATCGCTCCCTGGCATCCGGCATCGAGAAGGCCGGCGCTTCCCGGAGCGAAAGTCGCCGTCCTCGATGAAAATCCTCTGCGCGCCGAGCTGCCTTATTGGGGATACCAGTCCGACCTTTGCTTGACCGGGGAGATCGAAAGCTCGCTGGAGGAATTACTCGGTCTGCTCAAAAAGCGCGTCGCGAAAGGGGACGGAGAGAGAGACCGGAGGGCCGAGGCGTGGAAAAGCCGTAACGAAACCCGGCGGCGCAAATGGCGCGACGAGGCGCTGGCGCTGGCTGAGACCAAGCCGATGGACACGCGCTGGGTCGCGCACGAAGTAAGCCGGTCCGTGCCGGCCGACGCCATCGTGGTCGAGGAAACCATTACGCACCGTCTCGCCGTCCACCGTTATTTCGATTCCCTCAAGCCGGGGTCTTTCTTCGCCGGCTGCATCGGCGGCCTGGGCACCGGTCTTTCCACGGCGATCGGGGTAAAAGCGGCCCATCCAAAACGCCCCGTCGTCTGCTTGATCGGCGACGGCTCGTTCAATTACGATCCGGCGCCGGCGGCGCTCGGCGCGGCCCAGGAGCATGGGCTGCCGATCCTGATCGTCATGTTCAACAATCAGGGCTATCTATCGCAAAAATCGGGCGTCCCGAAATATTATCCGAACGGCTGGGCGGTCAAGAGCAACCAGTACGCGGGGCTAAACATCGCGCCGTGCCCGGATTACGCCACCATTGCAAAGGCTTTTGACGGCTACGGCGAGAAAGTTGAAGAACCGGGCGAGGTGGGGAGGGCGGTCGAGCGCGGCCTCAAGGCCGTAGCCGCGGGACAACTGGCTTTGATCGATATCCGCCTTCGCCCCGTCGAACAGATTACAAACCGGGGCGAAGGCTAGAAGTTCATCCTCTTCTTTATCCCCTGAGCGTCCAGCGGCGTCCCGGTAACTGCCTCGCGCAAAAGGTGCGGTCGGCGTCGATGCGCCGGTAATTGCCGGCGATGTTGGCGGTCACGTCGAAGCAGTGCTCGTTGCGGCTGAACCGGTAACGCTCGTTGGGCTCGAATACGATCTCGTTCATTCCCGGACGAAGACGAAAAACCTTCTCGCGCGCAACCAGATCGCCGTCCCGCTCCCGGACAGTAAACGTCGTTTCGCACTCTCCGGAGCCGTCGGCGCGGACCCGGACGCGCACGGCGCGGATCGTCTGCCCATCGGCGACCGGATCGGGAGATATGTCGAGATCCACGACCCGCAGCCGATGCTCGCCGCCGCAAGAAACGAAGCGGCCGTCGCCGCCGCCTCTTCGGTCCACGTCGGCGACGATGCAGCTTTGCAGCGCCGCCGCGAAGACGGCGACGCCGCCCAATATCAACAACCGCCGAGCATTTTTCATCGCGTTCTCCTTCCTCCTCGATCAGAGTGGTTTCCCAACGCCAGTTGAGCTTAAGCAACCGCGGCGGCCGTGTCAATGACCCCGCCCGGGAAGTTGACAGGGGCAACATCCGTCGGATACGCTTCGAACGAGCGCGGTTTTCGATAAATTCCGGCGAGACGAGAGGTAAGAAACATGCCATCCACATTTCGCGAGCAGCTTATCGCTTTGCGGGACCGCAGGCACAGCAAGGATCACCCGTTCTTCGATAAATGGGCGCGCGGCGAATTGAGCAAAGAACAGACGGCGCTCTACTGCATCCAGCATTATCATTTCGTCGGCGAGTATCTGAACTGGATGGCCTACGAGGCTTCGCAGGTGCCGCATCGGGACGTAAAGACCTACCTGTTCGAGAACCTCGGCGACGAGGAAAACCCGGAGGACCGCCATCTCGACATGCTGACGGACTACGTCGTCGCGTCAGGTTTGAAAAGGGAGAGCGTGGAGAGATCGGCCGTGCTTCCAGGCACCGAGGGGTTGCAGAACTGGGGCTGGCGCATGGTCTATCAAAAGCCGTGGACGGCCGCGCTGGCGGGAATGTTCATCGGGCTCGAATCCCAGTTTCTCGATATCTGCAAGAAGCTCGTGCCCGCGCTCCATAAGCACTACGGTTACCGGCCGGGAGCGCGCGAGATACGCTTTTTCGAGGAGCACATCGGCGCGGACGAGATCCACGGCGCCAAAGGTTTCGCGATCGTGGAGAAATACTGCACGACGCCCGAGCAGCAGGAGCTTGCGCTAAAAACCGTGGAAGAGGCGACGATCCGGCGCTGGCGCTACATGAACGGCGTCTATTGGTTCGCGCTGCACGGAAGAGAAGACGACACGCCGGCGGCTTAGCAGGGTGCTGAAAAACTCCGTTCATCCTTCGACAAAGCTCAGGACGAACGGAGGATGGATTGAAATCATTGGAGAATTTCCGTTCGTGCTGAGGCTCTCGAAGCACGAGTGGTTTTTTTCAGCATCCTGTTAGTTCCTTCGCCGACGCTCCAAATCCTCATAGCGGGCCCAATCAAACCGGAACGACGGTCCCTTTTTCGAGATTGTAGCGGTGTCGTTGGATCTTTTCGAGATCGTAGCTCAAGAAGCGAAAGACCACCGCGGGCCCTTCGACCGCGCGGGTGGAATGAATGTCGCCCGGAACGTAGGCATGGGCGACGCCGGGAGAGAGACGGTGCAGATCTTTTTTCTCCAACGTGGCCCGGCCGGGAGTGTTGCCGTCGTCGGTCCTCCGGTAGAGCGTGATCTCGGTCAACCCGCTGTAGGAGCCGTAGACGACCCAGCAGGGGCCGTGATCGTGCGGCATGTTGCCGTGCGTCTGCTGATGGACGTGGCCCATCTGGATGAAACCGAAATCCGGATCGCGATAAAGCTCGCGCGAAGGTTTCGCCTCGCGGATCAGATCGGCGATCCATGGCTCGTCGCGAGGCGTGGCCTTGAGCATCTTTTCCATCAGAGCTTTCACCTTGAACGGCAGCTCGGGATCTTTGCCTCCGCCCCAAACCGAGCGGATCTCCGCGATGTACCGCTCGAACGAGCTCTCTCCGGGTTGCGCGCTGACCGCCATGAGCGCACCTCCTTTCGACGATTTTGCTTTTATCATTTTCCGTGTCGCTTCGTCCAGCACGCGCATTGACATCCGAGCAAACCGTTTGATAGCTCTAGATTGCATCGGGAAAGCTCTCACGTGACGATCGATCTCAAAGAGCTGCGCCGCGTCATGGGCCACTTCGCCACCGGCGTCACCGTCGTGACCACGAAAGACGGAGCGGATACGCCTTTCGGTCTTACGGCCAATGCCTTTGCTTCGTTGTCGCTCCAGCCTCCGCTGGTGCTGGTCTGCGTCGATAAAGGCGCGCACTGCTATTCGTGCTTCGAGGGATCGAAGATTTTCGCCGTCAACGTGCTGGGCGAAGGGCAGGAGGAGATATCGCGGCGCTTCGCGACCAAAGGCCCGGAAAAATTCAACGCCGTTCCCTGGCACAAAGGGGAGAGCGGAGTCGCGCTCCTCGATGGCGCGATCAGCCACATCGAATGCAAGGTCGTCTCCGCCTATGACGGCGGGGATCACACCATCTACGTCGGGGAAGTGCTTCGCGCCGCGACCACCGGCGCCCGGCCGCTTATTTTTTTTCAGGGAAAGTACCACCGGCTGCCGGGCTAGCCCGGATTACTCACACGATCAGCCCTCAAGCGCGAGCCCTTCGACTTCCCTCAGGACAGGCCGCTCCAGGCGAGGGCAATAGAAAAGAAAAAAGCGCTCGCGCTCTCGGGCTTCCCGCTTCCACGCGGGCGCGGTTCCGCAGGGGGCGAGAATGAAAGCCGCAGGCAAGCCCTTCGGGATGGCAAATCTCAAATTTCAGATTGCAATATGAAATCTGAGATATGAGATTCCGAGCGGAGCGAGGACTTGGCTGGAAGGCTCGCCCTTGAGGAACCGAGGGAAATGACACTCTGTTGTGATAGGATTACCGGTGGAATGAATAATCCAGTCTAGGGCGGGCCGGTTCGGCGGGGCTGGGGAATGGACGCGCCGTCCCGCGTCTATGAATTTTTCAGTGGATTTTTTACCTGGATCGGTTATTTTGTAGCGAGATTATCGGCAGGGCGCAAAGTTGGGACTGTTCGATGATTCTTGCGCATTGGCGCTGAGGGACACGTGAATTTCTATGAGTAAGCCTATGACACTATCCACGGAGTCACGTACGGAGCCATGGCCGAGCCTTCCGCTCGACGCCTGGAGCCCGACGTACGCAACCCTGCACTTGTGGACCCAGATAGTGGGAAAGATTCGTCTCGCCCAAAGCCCCTGGATCAATCACTCGTGGCACACGACGCTTTATGTGACGGCCAGGGGCCTCACCACTTCGCCGATCCCGTATGGCACCCGGACGTTTCAAATCGACTTCGACTTTCTCCGGCACGAGGTGACGATTCTGCCCAGCAACGGCGGCATCGGCATCGTCGCGCTCCAGCCGCAATCCGTCGCGACGTTTTACCGGCGTATCAGGGAGCAGATGGACCATCTAAAGCTTGACGTGAAAATAAATACAAAACCCAACGAAGTTCCGGAGGCCATTCCCTTCGACCAGGATGAGTCGCACGGCGCGTACGACCGCGAGTACGCCAATCGGTTCTGGCGCATCTTGGTCCAGTCGGATCGGGTGTTCAAGCGCTTTCGCGGCCGCTTCATCGGCAAGTCGAGCCCGGTGCATTATTTCTGGGGCGCTCCCGACCTGGCCGTGACGAGATTCTCCGGCCGCCGCGCGCCCGAACACCCCGGAGGGATTCCGAACTTGCCGGATAGAGTGGCCCGGGAGGCCTACTCGCACGAAGTCAGCAGTTGCGGTTTCTGGCCCGGAGGAGGTCCTATTCCTTATCCGGCGTTTTATTCCTATGCCTATCCCGAGCCCGCCGGTTTTGCCCAAGCTCGCGTCAAGCCGGACCTGGCGTTCTATAGTCCCGAGCTGCGCGAGTTTATCCTGCCGTACGATATGGTCCGGCAAGCGGAGTCGCCCGACGACGCGCTGCTCGAGTTCCTGCAGTCGACCTATGAGGCGGCGGCGGATCTGGGCCAGTGGGATCGCAAGTCGCTGGAGCGCGAGGGCGCCTGACCTCTTCCGACTCGCCCGCCTATTGTTAACGCCGCAGATGTGATTAGTTGGTGAGATGTGATGTAGGGAGGTCCTGTGCCGCAGTCTGAAACGGAGTCGCGCGCAAAGCGCGCCGTCGCGCGCGCTTTCAGCGTGGTGGAAGACATCGTCTACATCGGACTCGGCCTTCTTCTCGCCGGCAGCTCGCTCATCCTTCTAAGCACCGGGATGATCGGTTTCGCGCAGAGCTTGACGTCCGGATCGTTCGCCGAAACCATCGTCGGCCTGCTGGACCGCATCCTGTTGATCCTTCTGTTCGTGGAGCTGTTGTATACCCTCCAGGTTTCGTTCCGGGAGCATGCCTTGATTCCCGAGCCGTTTCTCCTCGTCGGGCTCATCGCCGCGATCCGGCGCATCCTGGTGTTGACCGCCGAGTTCGCCGAGATCGTGGACAAGCCCGAAGCCATCTTTCGCCATTTCATCATCGAGCTGGGGGTGCTGACGTTCCTCATCGTTACTCTCGTTTTCTCGCTGTTCCTCTTGCGCAGATCCGGTTGGAGAAGCGGCGCCGGGCGCGCGACTTGAGGCCGAGAGGAGAGACCTGCGGCGGGAATCGGACGTCGTTAGAGCGCGAAGCAGGACGAAAAAACGTGACGCCAAGTAAAACTTCGACCATCGGAATGGCGGCGGCGATTTTTGCCGTTGGTTTGTTTGCGCCTGGTCCCGCCGCGGCCAATCCATACTTGGCAAAGCCGGGCGAAGCGCCGGTGAATATCCGGATCGCCACGTGCGCCGTTTCCGGAGGATTCATTCATCTCTACACCGCCCTGGATAACGGTTTGTTCGAAAAATACGGCATTAAAGCCAACCACATTTATATCCGCGGCAGCGGCATCTCGCTCGCCGCGCTGTCGGCGGATGAGATCCAGTTTCTCTACTGCGCCGCGGACGGCACGATCCCGGGCATGGCGACCGGCATCGAAGGGAGGCTGGTGGCCGCGCCGCTCGTGGGGCTCCCTTACGTGCTGCTCGCGCGCAAGGACATCAAGCGGCCGGAGGATCTAAAAGGCAAGAGCATCGGCGTGACGCGCCCGGGCGATTTGAGCTTTCGCCTGTCGCGCGCGCTGTTAAAGAAGTTCAGCCTGAGCGAGGCCGAGGTCAATCTGCGTCCGGTCGGCGGCAGCCAGTCCGAACGGTACAATGCCATGGTCCAGGACATCATCCAGGCGATCATTATCACGCCGCCGCTCGACGTGCGCGGGAAGAGAGACGGCTTCAATCTGATTTACCGGCTGAACGATCTCAATCTGCCGTTCATCTACAGCTCGCTCCACAGCAATCCGAAAACGATCCAGGAGAAGCCGCATATCGTGCAGCGGTTCGTCGCCGCAATGGCCGAGTCGGTCGAGTTCGTGGAAAAAAATCCGGTCAAGGCTAAGGCTGCGGTGAGCAAGGCGCTGAAGCTCAAGGACGAGGACGCGCTCCAGTCCTCCTACGACGCGTACGCCAAGTCGATCATCAACCGGAGAATGCTCGTGCCCGGCGACCAAGTGGCGGAGGCGGTGGAGCTGGCGAAGGCCGAGACCAACGTGCGGCGCAAGGCCGCCGAGATCTACGACAACCGCTTCGCCGCGGATCTGGAAAAGAGCGGCTTTCTGAAAGAGCTCTGGGGCGGGAAGATTCCGTAAAGAAAAGTCATATAAGCGTCTCAGAAAACTTACGCGACATTTTAACCAGAGGGGAAAAATACTTTCTGCTGGGACTGAAGCTCCAATTCAGGGAAAAAAGCAACCTAATGTCGTTAGATGGGATAGTAAGAGAATTTACTTCAATCGCAAGGCTAGCGCTGCGCTTCAGCCGCGGCGCTTCACGATCGCACCATGCGCCGCCGGCTGCAAGCGCTTGGTTAGCCGCCAGACTTTCGAAGTGGGATCGTGAACGTCACCCCCTTGCCGCGTTCGAACCCAATGTCGTACCGATAGCTTTGATAGTCTGGGTCTCCGCCATTGATGCGGAGCGACACTTCCAGTAGCTGGACTCTATCAATCGCGTCGCTGTAGTTGTTCACGACCGTGGTGATTGGAAGAACCAGGTCGTTGTAGGTCGCGAGTACCTGCGCGGGCCTGAACTTGAGGTGCGAGTCCTCGGGTAATACGAACCGGTTCACAATTACGAGTCGCCCGTCCGTTAGCCGCTGAAAGTACACTGGCGAGACTAGCTTGAGCACGGCCTCTCCAGCCGGCCCGCGAAGAGTTGCGTCTCCGCTAAACCACGCCAGCAGATCGACTTTCTCAGGAGGCAGTTCTACGCCCTGGCGCGTTGTACACGTAAGACGAGCTTCAAGGCCAACGGACTGAATGGTTGCACTCGCGGTGCCGGAACCAGTGGTACCGGGCGGGACGACCACCAAGTCGCGGCCAGCTTGGTAGACGGTTGCGTTTGGCGAGTCCTTGATGGTCGCCTCTTGCCTTGGCGTCGGTGACGCCTTCTTCTCGGTTAGAGGCTTCTGGGTTGCTTCCGTTTGCGGAGGCTGCGCAGAGGCGCCCGTCTGTCCGGTTGAGGGACTCGGATTGTCCGCACGAACCGAACCGGGCGGTGGTGTCGGTCTGAAGAACAGCAGCATCGCGACAACGACGGCACTAAAAATAAGCCACCCTGCCACAGACGCCTTCACCCAGAACGGGTACGGTTCCAGAAATGGTATAGCAACCGTCAGCCACTCAAGTATCTTCTTCGGCACTGTACCTCCGACTCGAGTCGAGTGCGGCTAGCGCACGGCATGGCGGCCTATCTCCCTACTGGCCCGCAGCCTATTTCGTCCGCCGACCGCCGTCAAGTCGAATCAACGCAGTCGACTTTCAATTGGTCGACGCTTCAATCTCATTGTAGACGCCCTTGTGCGCGCCTTCGGGGCGTGTCTCTTCGATATCGCTAAACTTTCCGGACCGAATCGGAATCGGCCGCCTTCCGGGAGATAATAAAGGGCAGGGGAGTAGCTATGCCGGCCGCGTCGGCTCTTCATAGAGCCGGAGCTGAAAATCCCGAATCTCGCGGATACGCTCGAAGTCTCGACGATTGCCCGTGAAAACCACCGCCCCGATCTTTCGCGCCGTTAGAGCTATTAAAACATCGTGGGTGAGCCGCGCGATTCCTCTAGCTTCAAAGCCGTGCCGAAGTCCGAACTGGCGGAGAACCTGGCCGGCTTCAAACCAGACCTGCTTGTCCGGCGGAACCATGCGATCCAACCGGTCAAAGGTATGGTAAACCCTTTCTAATCGTCGAAGCGTGAATCGGTCCTTGGCGCCGGCGTAGAGTTCTGCAAAAACCACGCTGCTCATATAGAGCAACGTTGGCCGCAGCAGAAACTCAAAATCGTGGATCTCGTCGCCTCTTCTTAAGAACGGTAGGTAGATGGAGGTGTCCAGGATCGCCTTAGCGGGCGAGACTGCCATAGATGTCTTCGATGCTGCAGGAGCCCTTGACCGAGAGGAGAACTTTGCGGATCTCTTCATCCGCGATAACCAGATCCAAGGCCCGTTCCACGGCCTCCGTCTCCGTCTTGGCGGAGAGAATCTCCTTGGCTTTCTTTATCTTCGCCACCGGCAAAACGAGCTGCTTACGGGCTTTCTCTGCGGGCTTCATGCCAACCTCTTAAATGGTTTCAATTAGACGATGTGTATTGTATCCGGACTCCGGCACATGTCAAGGTATAGCAGACCTCGGACCTCGCCGCACGGCTGACCATTGACCACAACCACATGCCCGCGCTTATAGATAGTCGTAGAGGCCATCGTCGTCGCCTTCCCAGGCTTGTTGGAGACGATCAGCGGCAAGTTGGCTCCACCCCAATCCCTCTAAGTCCCGCTCGGAGATCGGTTGGATCAGAGCGTAGGGCTTGCCGTGACGAGTCACGATAATGGATTCCTTTTTCCTTCTGGCCTGGGCCAGGTATGCAGTCAACCGATTCTTGGCCTCCGCGACGCTAACGAATTTCATGAGCCAACCTCCTCGCATACTATCGCCAGAAGTATAGTCATAATCCAACAACCCGTCAAAGAGCCTTCAGTAACCCTGCCGGCATTCGCAACGCCGCCGGGCCTTAGATGAAAACCGGAAATACCGAGCTCTTCCTAATTTTTCCTCCTATGTATTTAACGCAATCGGTACTCCGCCAAAAGACTTTCCAGAGAGTCGAAGTCGGCCAGCGTTCTAAGCGAAGCGTAAGTCGGAAAAATCATCGGCAGATTCCCTTTGTCGTAGAGCTGCATCGCTCTTTCAGGAGCGATCCATAAGGCGTGAGCGACTTCCTCGGAGCGCTCCAGCGGAGTTTGCTCCGGCGGGAGGACGGCGATGAAAAATCTGGTGTCGAAGCGGACGGCGAACTCTTCCGGCGTGAGCCAGTGGGAAAAATAGCGCAGCCCGCTTCCGTTGCAGAAAAGGTTTTCGGATTCCAATATCTCGCCAAAAGAGATTCGTTTCTGGACCACTCTTTGCCGCTTCTCTTCGCTGAGGTTTGCGGTTCGGCCATCCGGCGTTAACGCCAGCAGCACTCCGACTTCTTCGAAAAGTTCGCGCGCTCCGGCTACCCAGTGGCCGAGAGCGACCTCCGGTTTCAGGTGCGCGCCGATGATATTTCTCGCTTCTTGCGGCGTGACGCCCGCGCAGCGCTTCAGAGTTTTCTCTGAGTAATCTTCTTTTCGGACGCTGCCGCCGGGAAAAACGTACGCGCCGCCGAGAAAATCCATTTTATCGGGCCGGCGCGTCAAGAAAACTTCCATGCCGCCGGATTCCTCGGAACGGAGAAGAATCACCGTAGCGGCGTTCTTCGGCGGCGGCGCTGAGGTCATGCCAACGGCGTCGGCTCCGTCGCCTCAAACTTCGCACTGCACGGAGCGCCGGGAGCGTGGTAGAAGTAAAATTGTTTTCCGATGCGCGGAAGAAAGATGATGCTTGAAGAAACGGTGCCATAATCGGCGCCGGGGATATGGACGCAGAGCGCGTCCTTCGGCTCTTCGGAACTGATCGCCGACGAGTGATCGCTCAAGACGCCATGGAGAATTTCTACGGCGGAACCAACCTGTGCTCCCGGTTCTTTGAGCTGTGATCGCAATGAGACCGCCGCTGTCGAGAAAAGCTCACGCGCGTGGTTGAGCTTGCCGCCGCCGAACTCGGTAAACGACGTGTTGCCGAAGACCTGCAGGCCGGGAGCCAGATCCACCCGGCGGATGCCGGCTTTGTCGTTGTATGCGACGAACGCAGCATCCGGCGTTGCTATCAAGAGAAGAAACGGTTGATAGTTCGACCCACGCTCACGTCCCAGCCATGCGCACGCCTCAGCGGCATTCTTCGCCCCCAGCATGTCGAGGCAGAGGAGCCCTCTGGATCTCGGCGTGCCGTCGGTGTCTGGCGCTTCAGCTCTACGATTCACGATGGCGGCGGCGAGGCCGTGTTCGTTGACTCCCAGCCAGGTCCCACGGGCGACGAGATCCTGGCCGCCGAATATCGCAGGGTCTTTCGCCAACAGCCGGGGCGACGCCGAAGGCCGGGAATAATGCTCGTCGCGATTGGCCGCAACGACCAGCGGGTAGCCGTCGAACTCGCGCAGGTACACGGCTAGAGTGCACATGCTTACCGTTTACAGAAAGGGCGCGAGATGTGCAACGACGGCGCTCCAAGCTACATTGTTCGGCCAAATCTTTTATGCTACGCTCCAAGAATTCAACGGAGGATTTCATGTTTCAATCCGCGGATGAGGTGGTGAATCGGCTGGCCGGAGAACAATACCTTTGCAGCCGCGAGGTCGCCACGGTGGTTTACCTCGCCACTGCCATGCGCAAGCCGATTCTCGTCGAGGGACCGGCCGGCGTGGGCAAGACCGAGCTTGGAAAAGTTCTCGCGGGCGCGCTCCAGTTGGACCTCATCCGGCTCCAATGCTACGAGGGACTGGACGAGGCGAAGGCGCTCTACGAATGGGAATACGCCAAGCAGCTCCTCTATACGCAGATCTTGAAGGACAAGATCGGCGAGGTTCTGGAGGGATCGAAAAGTTTGCAGCAGGCGGTCGAGCGGATCTCTCAGGAAGACGACGTTTTTTTCTCCGACAAATTTCTCCTGCCGCGTCCTTTGCTCCGCGCGCTCTTGTCGCCGCAGCCGATCGTCCTCTTGATCGACGAGATCGACAAGTCGGATACGGAGTTCGAGGCCTTTCTGCTGGAAGTGCTCAGCGATTTTCAGGTGAGCGTGCCGGAGCTGGGCACGCTCAAGGCGAAGCACGTCCCGCTGGTTGTGCTCACGAGCAATAACAGCCGGGAATTGTCCGACGCGCTGAAGCGGCGCTGTCTTCATCTCTATCTCGACTTTCCCGAGCCCAAGCGCGAGATGGAAATCATCCGTCTCAAAGTCCCGGGCGCGGACGAAAAGCTGGCGGACGAAGTGGTCCAGGTCCTCCATCGACTGCGCAAGCTCGACCTCAAGAAGCGGCCGAGCATCAGCGAGGCGCTCGATTGGGTAAAGGCGCTGACCTTGCTCAACGTCAAAAGTCTCGACGATAAGTTGGTGAACGAAACGCTCTCAACCCTGATGAAATACGAAGCCGACATCCGCAAGGCCGAGCAAGAGCTGAAGGAATACATCGCCGTGCGCAAGGCAAGGACGCCCGCGGCAGGGGAGAGCGACAAAGACTTTCTGCACTAATCCCGCCCGAGCTTTTGTCATGTTGGACCGAATCGTTGAGTTTTCCGAGCTGCTCAGGCGAAACGGCATCCGCGTGTCGCTGCCCGAGAACATGGACGCGGCGCGCGCGCTGGAGCTGATCGGAGTCGCCGATCAGAAGCAGTTCAAGAGCGCGCTTCGCGCCGCGCTCATCAAACGCTCCATCGACGCCAAAACCTTCGACGAGCTTTTCGATCTTTATTTCCTCGGCCAGGGAGGGACCGCCCGCGATCTCGAGCAAAAGCTCATGCGGCAGCTGGGCATGAGCCCGGAAGAGTTCCAGCGGATGCTCGAGCGGATGCAGAAGTTTTTGGACGGCCTCGACGGCGAGCTATCGCGCCTCACGCGCGCGCTGCTGTCGGGCGACATGGGCGAGGTCGAGCGGCTGCTGCGCGAGGCCGCCGAGGCCGAGGCGAAGGAGAGCCGAAGCTCGCTCCGGGCGTTGCTTTTGGCGCAGGGAATCGCCGGCCGGATCGGACTCGACGGCGTCAGGGAAGAGATCGAAAACTTGAGGCACCTGTTGGCGCGGATCGGCGCGGACCCGCAGACGATCGAAAAAATGTCCGAGTACGCGGAGCGAAGATTTCGCGATCTCCTCGAACTGGTGCGCGATCTGGCGCAAAGAGAGACGCGGAAAAAAGACCCGGCCCGCGCGGAGCGTGAGCGGCTGGATCATCTCTCGCAAAAAAGCTTCGCTTATTATTCCGAGGACGACATCCGCAAGATGAACGAGGTCGTCATCCAGCTCGCGCGGCGCTTCAAAAATCTGCTCTCGCTAAGGCGCCGGCACGCCCGGCGCGGCCGGTTGGACGTGAGCGCCACGTTTCGCAAGAACCTCCAGTACGGCGGCGTGCCGTTTCGCATTCAGCTCGACCGGAGAAAAAAAGAAAAGCCGCAGGTGGTCGTGCTCTGCGACATCTCCGACTCGGTTTTGAACGCCTCGCGCTTCATGCTGCAATTCGTCTATTCGATTCAGGACCTCTACAGCAAAGTGCGGAGCTTCGTGTTCGTGAGCGACATCGGCGAGGTGACGCGCCTGTTCGAGGAGAACGAGATTCAGCACGCGGTCGAGATGGCGCTCCGGGGCGACGTGATCGACGTGTACAGCCATTCCAACTTCGGGCGCGCCTTCGAACTGTTTTATCGCGAGCATTTTGCCGCGGTCACGTCGAAGACGACGTTTCTGATCATCGGCGACGGCAGAAACAACTACAACCGCGCCAACGACTGGGTGCTCAAGGAAATCCGCCGCAAGGCCAAGCAGCTCATCTGGCTCAATCCGGAGAGCCGCATGACCTGGGGCTACGGCGACAGCGAGATGGACCGCTACGGCGCTTACTGCCATGTGGTGGAAGAGTGCCGGAGCATCGCGCAACTCTACAAGATCATCGATCGGATCGTGGCATGAAAAGGCTTTATATTCAGACCTACGGCTGCCAGATGAATCAGTACGATTCGGAGCGCATCGCTCGGCTCATGAGCCTTGAGGGCTACGCGCCGACGGAGCGTGCCGATGAGGCGGATCTCATTCTACTCAATACGTGCAGCGTGCGCGACAAAGCGGAGCAAAAAGTCTACAGCATGCTCGGCCGGTGGCGCGAGCTCAAAGAAAAAAAACCCGGGGTGATTATCGGCGTCGGCGGCTGCGTGGCTCAGCAGGAAGGGGAGGCTCTGCTGCGCCGCGTCTCGCATCTCGATCTCGTCTTCGGCACGCACAACATTCACAAGCTCGGCGCCATGGTGCGCCAGGCGGAGTCGCGAGGAAATCGCCCGGTCGAGATCGCCTTCTATCGCGACCCGTCTTACATGGAAGACCCCGGAGCGCGGACCGCGGTCCACGGTGCCAAGGCGTACGTGACGATCATGCACGGATGCAACAAGGTCTGTAGTTTTTGCATCGTTCCTTACGTCCGCGGCAGGGAGATCAGCCGCCCGAGCGAAAGCATCCTGCGCGAGATCGAAGAGCTGGCCGCGCAAGGCGTCAAAGAAGTGATGCTGTTGGGGCAGAACGTGAACTCTTACGGTAAGACCTCGGCCGGCGAGCTGTCGTTCCCGGAATTGTTGCGTCGGGTCAACGACGTCGCGGGATTGGAGCGAATCCGATTTACGACTTCGCACCCGGAAGATCTGTCGCCGGGGCTCATCGAAGCCTACGCGAGCCTGGAAAAGCTTTGCGAACATCTCCACTTGCCGGTCCAGTCGGGCTCCGATACCGTACTCCAAAGAATGCGCCGGGGATACACTCGCGAGGAGTATATGAGCCGAATCCGGCGTTTGCGCGACCGATGTCCCGGCGTGGCGCTGAGCACCGATATCATCGTGGGCTTTCCCGGCGAAAGCGAAGAAGAATTCGAGAGGAGTCTAGAAATCCTCCAAGAGGTAGCGTATGATGACATCTACGCTTTTACTTACTCGCCTCGCCCGCATACGCTGTCCAACAGAATGTACGCGGACGACGTGGTCGAGGACGTGAAGAAAGAGCGTCTGGAGAGAGCGTTGAGGATGCAGGAGAAGATTTCGCGGCGTAAAAACCAGGACCGCGTAGGGAGCGTGGAGGAAATCTTGGTGGAAGGCGCCGCCAAATTGGGGCGTGGTCATATGATGGGACGGACGAGAACCAATCGGATCGTGAACTTCCCGGGACCGGACGAGCTTTCCGGCCAATCGGCCCGGGTCCGAATTACCGCCGCCGCGGCCAACTCGCTGTTAGGAGAAGTGATCACAGCACAGTAAAAGGGGGTTAGCATGGCAAAGAGGGACGACTCCATACAGATGGCCGTCGGCGGTTTGACTTTGGATCCGGTCACCAAGACGCCGATCGTGATTTTGAAGGACACCGACAATAAGTTGAACCTGCCGATCTGGATCGGCCTCTCGGAAGCCACGGCCATGGCGACCGAGATCGAAGGAATCAAGATGGCTCGTCCCATGACCCACGACCTGTTGAAAAACATGCTCACCGAGATGGGCGGATCCGTCGACTGCGTTGAAATCACCGAGCTCAAAGAGAATACCTATTATGCGTTGATCTACCTGAAGATCGCCGGCCGCGAGATCGCTATCGATTCACGGCCCAGCGACGCCATCGCGCTGGCGCTGAGAACCAAGACGCCGATCTACGTCGCCAAGGCCGTCCTGGAGGCGTCGAGCATTCTTCAGCAGGCGGACGAAGGCAAAGAACAGCAGGACGTGGCCAACGTCTCCAACATCTCAAAGGAAAAATGGGGCGAGATTCTGGAGAAGATGACGCCCGATGATTTCAAGTACAAAACCTGATCGTCCTCAATCCAACCCGATTTTTACTTTTGAAATAATTCCACATCCTCGGGCCGAATGCTGAGCGCTCCTAAACGAATAACCCGGAAGGAAATCCGCCAGCCGGATCGGTTCGTGACGCTGCTGCGGCGGGGCGTTTCATTTTTTAACGCAAATCGGCCTTCCGTCATCGTCGCGGCGGCGATATTGGTCGTGATCGTCGCGGCACTGGTCGGCTGGGATTTCTACAGCAGCCGACAAAACCGTTTGGCGGCGGAAGAATACGCGCGCGCCGTGAATCTCTACCACGACGCCAAGTACAAAGAAGCTCTGGAAGCCTTGAAGCGTCTAGAAATTTATAAGTCGTCGTTCTACAGCCGGCTCGGTTTGCTTTACACGGCCAACACCCAAGCGGCGCTTCAGGACGTCTCGAAAGCCGCGGAGGCATTGCGCCAGTTGCTCGCCAAGGAGCAGCGAGAGCCCTTCGTGCGCCAGACAGCGTACGTTTCTCTGGGTTATACTCAAGAAGAGTCAGGACAGTGCCAGGAAGCCATCTTCAGCTTCGCGGAAGCGGAAAAAATCGCCGGCCCTCTCAAAGCGGACGCATCTCTGGGTAAGGCGCGTTGCAGCGCGCTGACTGGGAATCTGAAAGAGGCGCTTGCATCCTATCGCGCGTACATAAGGGATAATCCTTCCTCCGACCGGGTTAACGCCATCACCTTGCGCATCCAGGAGCTCGAAGCCAAGATCGGGCAAAGCGCTCCACCGGTAAAATAAAGCTCTCTACTTCTTAAACCTCGTTCAGTGTACGCAGATGGTTGATTTCGTGATTTCGCCCGCGATCGGCCGTTTTGATACTGAGGCAGATCGTCCGATAAGATATATTATGTAAACTTTCTGAAGGAAAGTTTTACATAACATTCTGGATCCAAAACTGGCGACCGCTACCCTACCGTTGGAAGGTTTTATCGGAGGTTCGAAGAGGAGTCCTGCCCTCAGCGGACCTACTTTACCGAGAACAGACGCGTGCGGAGTTTTTCGGTGCGGCGGATGTATTGCCAGCCGGCCTTGTCGTTCGCAACGAGCTCGTAGATTCCCTTCTCCTCGAGACGGTCCCGGCTCATCTCGCTGCACGTAGTTCTGTAGGCGTTTTCGATCCACTCCTTGTGATAGCAGCAATTCCCGGAGCGGATATTGCCGTTTCCGGGGCTTTGGGGCTGGAAGAATAAACAATATCCGCAAACGCTGTCCAGAGCCGTTGGGCGGACTTTCCTTGTCATTCTGGGATTCATAAGTCCGGCCTTAGAAATATCGCCACAGCCACCATTTTTCAAACGCAATCTTGGCCCAGTAAATGGAACGGGAAGGCCCCCAGGACCGCGCTTCGCCGGCGCCGAAAGGCGGCCAGCCGCTCGGATATGTGGTTCGGTTGGCCGCAGCGCGCCCGGCGCCGAGCGCCAAGAGTCATATCGTATGAAGCCGCAACGGCAACGCCTCTCCCCTCCCGGTAAGCTTCACCGTCAAGTTGTGCGCGACGACGTCGGCTTCTTGATGCGCCACGACACCGGCCTTTGACGCCGGCATGTCGGCGCAATCGCCGATGGCGTAGACATTATCCCACTTTGTCTCAAGCGTATCGTAGTCGACGCGAACGCCAGTCTCCGTATCCGCCAGGCCGGAATCCAGCAGCGCGCGCGCCGGCCGGTGCGGCGGAATCATGAACAGAAGATCGTATTTGAGTTTATAGCCATATAGGCCGTTGACGGTTCTTTTTTCGGGATCGATCGACTGGACGAAGAACTCGTAGTGCTGCTTGATGCCGCGCGCCTTGCTCTGAGCATCCATCCAGACGACCGGCTCGTGCGCTTGTCCGGCGGGCTCCGGATCGCGGGTAAAATACTCGATGGTCACGCGGTCGCGCATCCCGCGCGCCTTAAAATAGCTGTCGAGCAGCCATTGGGCCTCGTACGGCGCTGGCGGACAACGGTAGGGACCAAGCGGAACGCCCACTAAGACTCGGCCGCCGTCAAAAGCTTCAATCGCCCGGCGCATCTTCAAAGCGGCCTCCAACTCCCATGCGTGATGCGCCCCTTCGGCGTAGCCGGGGATCATGTCGGCCGCGATTTCCAGGCCGAGCGACACGATCAGGTAGTCGTACGGAATATTGCCGCCGCCGAGCGCGATCTGCTGGCGCGCCGGATCGATGCCTACGATCTCGTCTTGAATAACTTTGACGCCGCGTTTCTCCAGGCTTCGAAGCCTTCGCGTGATATGCTCGGGCTCGCGTCGCCCGACCATGACAAATAGAAACGCGGGCATAAATACGTGGTCGGGACGCCGATCGATCAACAGCACGTCATGCCGCGAACCCAGCGCACGCCCGAGCTTGGTCGCCGCGACGATGCCGCCGCTGCCGCCGCCGAGAATGACGATCTGTTTTCGTCCGTTAGGCATACGGCTCAATTCCGACGGTTCTTCTCATGGTCATCCGGGCTCAATCCTGAGGGCCGCCGGCCGACCGCTTCTTTCGACCTCAGAGCCAGGCCACGCAGGTTTCTCAAGCGTTGCTCGCGCCACACAGCCTGTTCCGCCTTTCCATCGGAAGTCAGCTCGCTTCCGAAGCGTGAGCTCAGACGAAGAGAACCCACGACCAGGACGTCGGACAAGGCCTTGAGCTCTTCAAGGATCCACCCTCGAGTCCGAGGCAGGAAAAACAGCAGGCCGACGACGATAACGACGATGAGGATAATCATGAAAGGTTCGGGGAGGATCAGAGCAACGGTTCCGCTCTCAGCGGAGAAACGTATCTTCCTGGCGGAGCGCCTCCGCGGCATTCTTCAAGGATTCTTCCGTCGGCGGCCTCTCGCCGAGCAGCCCGATCTGGCGCAGAAACTGGCCGATCTGCGCGTGGTCGCGCGGGCTCACCGGCGCGTACGGGCGCGACGGCTCTCCAATGTCCACGCCGAAGTGCTTCATCGCCGACTTCATCACCGGCGGCAGTCCGTAGGCCGCCCACTTGCCGGGAAAAAGCGCGAAGCAGCGCTGCCAGTACCGGGCGCGCCCGATGTCGCCTTCTCTGAAAGCGCGAACCACTTGCGCGCCGATCCTGGTTCCCGGCGGCGGCATCGTCGCGCCCGAGCCGCCCATCATCAAGGTCGCCAGGAGCGGCTGCATGGTCGTGAAGTAGTGCCCCCTGCCGGCGAGATCGATCTGTTCGATCAATCGGGAAATCTTCGTGATGTCGCGCGAGCTCTCTTTGAAGTAGCGGATGTTGTTGATCTCGCTGATCTTGACGAATGCGTCCTGCGGCGGGTCCGCGCCCGGACCGGGGTTATGATAGCAAACCACGGGCAACGGGCTCGCCGAAGCGACCTGCGTATAGAACTCCATCAACTCGGCGATCGTCGGCTGTCCGCCCCAGGGCCGCAGCGGCATCAATACCTGCACAAAGTCGCCTCCCACTTCGGCGGCGTACTCCGCCAGCTCGATGACTTCGCGCGGCGCGGGACTCGATGCGCCGAGAAGGACGGGTTTGCGCTTGCCGACCATCTCGGTGGCGATGCGCAGGAGATCCTTCCGCTCCTGGCGCGAGAGCATCGTGTATTCGGCGGCTTCGACGGCAGCGATGGAAACCGCGTCGCAGTCCGCCACCAGAAAGTCAATCTCCCGCTCCAGAGCTTTGTAGTCGACGCGATCGTCTTCGCCGAAAGGCGTCAGGCAAGCGCCGATGATTCCCTTGACCGGTTGAGGGGCAGGCATGAATTCAGTTCAGGAGTTCGGCGACGATCCGCGCGTGGCCTGCGTCGCTGCCTTTGACCCTCAGCGGAAGGGCCAGGATGCGGCTTTTCTTGCCGACGATTTTTCCCAGATTGGTTACGTTTTCCGCGATCAAGACGCCGTTGCCGAGCAGGATTTTATGCACCGGAAAATCGAACCCTTTTTGTCTGAGCGGCGTCGGTAGATCGACGGTGATGCAATCGATGCCGAGCATCTTGACGCCTTTCTCGACCATCCACTCGGCCGCGTCCACCGCGAGATACGGATGGAGGTTGTAATCCGGGCTCTCGAATTTTTCGTCCCAGCCGGTGTGAAGCATTAAGATATCGCCGCGGCTCACCGCGACGCCGGAATTTTTCAGGTCCGCGGCGGTGACCTGCTCCCCTCCCCCCTTCTTCACGGAAATCACCGCGCCCGGACCGACGAAAGATTCCAGCGGCAGTTCCTCGATCGACTTGCCGTTCGGCACGATGTGCACCGGCGCGTCCACGTGCGTGCCGGCGTGGCACGGGAGGGAAATCTCGGTCACGTTCAGCGGGTGGCCTTTTTCCAGGCTGAAAAATTTCTGCACGTGAACCTCCGGCAGGACCGGAATCTTCGGCATGCCTTCGTAAATCACCCGCGACAGATCGACCATCTCCATGGCGCGCCTCCTCACTTGCCGTTCCGCCACGCGGCATAGACGGGATCGCGATCGACGAAGGCGCGCTGGATGCCGTCGTACGCGAGCCAGAACTGGTCGAGAGTTTTTTGCACGGCGGCGCGCACCTGGTCCTGCTGGAGGTCGGTCGTCGCGTAGCGCTCGACGGCGAGCGGGCCGACTTTCATGTGCTCTTCATCGACCCCCATGTGAAGCGTCCAGTACCGGATGTCCTCCGACTCGCGGGAAAATCCATAGTGCTTCGTGAGTCCGTTGACGATGCGGGTCATGCGCTCGCTCGCCGTGCCTTCGAGGCAAAAGCCCTGGCTGGCGTAAAGCTCGAGCCACGTGCGCTGATAAAGCAGCAGCTCGCGCCAGTCGAGGAACGCCGAGGTCTCGGGCAGCGGCTGGACCGCGTCCAACGATTCGCGCGTGTCGTAGCCGCACGCGAGCGCGAAGCGAATATAAAGCGCCTTGTGGCTGTCGGTCCCAGTGATCTCGCCCGTTCCTTCTTCGACCACGTTGTCGATCCACATTCGCTCCAGCTCCGGATCTTCCGGGCAACGTCCGAGCATCGCCGCAATCGGCTTGGGAAAAGGCTTGGGAAAGAAAAGGTAAAATTGGCCGACAAAACCTCTGAGCTGGCCCGGATCCAATTCGCCCCTCTCGATCAAGCCGACGACGGGATGATCTTTGGAGTGCTTTTTTCTGACCGTGTCGTGCAGTTCTTTGACGAAGGCCTTTCCCGAAAGCGCCATGACGCCCTCCTTGTCCCGGAGCCTGTCGAACCGCGCTTGAATCGTTCGACTCGGCCGACGACGAAGTCTCGGATTTCAAATCTCATATCACGTTGGAAAATCGCCGCCAAGTGCGGTCGTATCGCGGCGCAGCGGAAGTTTCATTCAGGAGCGGTAAGACGCGTGCGGCAGGCGGGACCGGAGAAGGAAATTCATCGCGGACGAGCTAATGCTCTTCTTCTCTCAGGTCGAGTATTCGATGCAATTTGTTATGAATACCGTGCCATCCTTCCGGCGCAAAAATAGGCTCGGCGGAGCAGTGCGCACACGGCGTGACTTGTGGAATCAACGCAATTCTGTCGAGGTGGACCCCTTTGACGGCAAAACGGCCGTTACACCGGAAACAGCGCAGCACGACGATCCAAGTTTTCTTGCGCAGGGGCAGGGTTGCCCGAGAATCCAAAGGCAGTTCGGTATCATTGGGCGAAGTTGGTCTCATCTAATTTACCCAGCTTATTATTTCCCTATTTAAGACTAGACGGCGAAAGCGGCGGGTTCAACTCAGGCAAATTCCGGAT